>NZ_JBTGVH010000020.1:0-20190 GCF_054343485.1 Mycoplasma sp. 613B
CCCATACTTTAAATTTTACTTTAAAGTGGTGCACTTGATCTTACAATTAAGCAATCGCATTGAATGCGATTATCTTTTATTAAGGATTTAGTTTTTTAGTACCTTCGTATTCTGATTTTAATTCTGATAAATCAGCAGGAATATTTTTTTCTAATTCAGCTTTTCTATCTTTTGATTTCTTAAGAACTTCACCATCTAATGTTTCTCCACTTAAAGCTTCATAAACTTCTGAATAAAAATATCCATCAATTAATGCTTTATCTATTGTATAAAGTAATCTTGAAATTTTTACCTTCAATCCAATGGATATATCTGTTTTTAAAAAGTATTCTTTTGAACCTAAAAAATTAGAATTTAATGTATAAAATTCATCTAATATTTTACTTTTTAATTCAAAAATTTTATTTTTTATTGCTTTATCTTCACTAGTTAATGTATAAGTTCTATCCATAACTGGTAATCCAGAATTAATATATTCTTTTATTTTTCCAGTTCTATATGTTTCTACTTTGTACTCGCCTTTTTTGAATTCTGTAGAAGTTGTGACTTTAGTAGATGGTCTTGGAGATATTGAAAAGAAACCATTTGGATATTTTTTGGCACTATAGTAAAATAATTCTTTAATTTCTTTTTTATCGGGAAATTTGCTACTTTCTTCTTCGTTAGAATATTTTTGTAATTCAATATATGGTTTATATTTTTTAAATTCAATTAAGATATTTTGAGCCAGAACACTTAATTGTTTTTTATCTTTTGCTATTTTTTGAGATTCTGTTTCAAATTCTTTTGATTTTTCAGAATCATATCTATTTAATGTTTTTAATCTAGAATTAACTGTATTTTTTACACTAATTAACTCTATTTGATATTCTTCAATAACTTTATTTAAGAGTAAATCTAATTTTTCAAAAGTTGTAGCTTTTTCTTTTTCTGTTTTTAATGTTTTTTTAATAGATTCTTTATCTATTGTTTCAATTCAAGTAGAAACTAATTCTTTAAATTTATTAATAACTGCTTCATCTGTTTTTGTTAATGAAGATTTAATTTGTTCTATTACTTTAGATATTTCTTCGCCTGTTGAAGAATTAGAAATTTTTGCTTTATAGATATCTTTATCTGAATCATTTTGTAAAAAATCTAAAAATAAACTAAATAAAATTTCATTTCTTTCTTTAAATTCTAATAAATCTTTTTCATATTCTTCATTTAATAAAATTTCAAAATCAAAAGTTTCTGAATATTTTTTAATTTTAGTTAAATCTTCTTTTCATTTAGTTTTTCTTTTTTCTAATTTAAAAGAATTAATTTTATTAGTAAATTCTGATTTTTTTTCTGGATATTTAGTATTTTCGTTTTCTTTATCAATTGTAGCAATTAGTTTTGTTCTGAAATCTATTATTTTTTCTTCATTTGTTAAAGAAGTTAATTCTTCTTTTTTAGTTTTTTGTTCTTGTTCACTTAAAATGGATATTCATTTTGTTTCTATTTCTGATTTTAAACCTTGCAAGTATTCTTTAATTTCTTTTTCAATTTCTTTTAATTTTGAATAATTATCTTTATTGGATAAAGAATTGATTGTTAATTCATTTTTCTTTATAATGTCAGAAATTTTTTCATCAATATCAGTTCTTAGATTTTTATAAAATTCTTCTGTGATTTCAGAAATTTTATTTTGAATTTCATTTGAAATTTCATTTAATTCATCAATTGTTTTTGAATCTTCTATTTTTTTAGTAAATTTTAATTTATCTTCTTCTGATAAAATATCTAATTTTAACTTTTCTTCATTTTTCTTATTAGATAGTTCTTCATTTTCTTTTACTGGTTCTTTTTTTTCAACATTACATGATAAAAAAGAAAGAACAGGTAAAGAAGAAATGGTTGTTAGAGCACTTAATAAAAGTAATTTCTTCTTTTTATTTTGTTGTTGTTTCATATTTTAATATATTCCTTTTTTTCAATTTTCGATCTCTTCTTCTGTTCCAAGAACATAGTGATCGTCATTTATTTTAATTCATTCTGGTTGATTAGTTTCAGAATAATTATGCATATTAATATCATATACATATCCTATTAGACTTCCTTTTTTACCTTCAATTGAAGGAACAGCATCTAATAAACTTTTGGTATAAGGGTGTAATGATTTATTCATTATTTCTTCGGTTTTACCAATTTCAAGAATTCTACCTTTATTCATTACAGCAATACGGTCAGAGATATACTCTACCATTCTTAAATCATGAGCAATGAAAAGAATGGTTAAATTATATTTATCTTTTAAGTCGTTAAAGATATTAACAACTTGTGCTTGAATCGAAACGTCTAAAGCAGAAATTGGTTCATCTGCTACAAGTAATTGTGGTCGTAAAACTACAGCTCTTGAAATTCCAATTCTTTGTTGTTGTCCACCACTAAACTCTAATGGGTATCTTGGTAAAACAGAGTCATCAAGTCCTACTGATTTTAAAATTTCTTTAACAAGTTCACTTCTTGCATCTTTTTCTGAAATTTTGTTTTTCTCTTCTCTTTCTGTTTTATAAAAATTAAGTTTTTCTAAAACTTCAAGATTGTTATTGTTATTTAATTTAGTAGCTAATTGGTTATAAAGAAAATCAAAAGCTAAAGATGAATTTTCTAAAATGTTTAAATCTAATTCTTTTTCAAAAAGTAAATATTCTTTTAAAGAAGCAGAATTTTTAGATTTTAATAAAGCATAAATTTCTTTTTTAACATCTTGATCGAAGTTAAGTAAGTAAATTTCTTTAGCGTTTTTAGCATTGATTAATCCTTCTGACACTACTTTTTCAACAGTGACGTGGGGATTTAAGGAATTAGCTGGATCTTGAAAGATCATTTGTACTTTATTAACTAAAAAGTTTTCTATTTCTTTATAGTTTTTTAAAGCTTTACCGACTTTGAATCCTTTTTGCATTTTTTTAGGTAAAACTTTATCTAATAAAGTAATTTGTCCAAAAGAATAAGGAACAAGACCTACTAAAGATTTTCCGATTGTACTTTTACCAGAACCAGATTCACCTACAAGTCCAAGTACTTCACCTTTATAAATGTTTAAATTTATGTCTGAAACAGCACGAAATGCTTTAGAACCACTTCCGTAAGTAATGTCAACATTACGCATTTTTAAAAGGATTTCTTCGTTATGTTTTGGAGATAACATATCTTCTAATCCTTTTAAATTCTTTCTAACTACTTTAGATTTTACAAAAGGGTTTTTCTTAATGGTATATACTGATTCACTATGATTGTTGTTTGTTTTCATTTAAAAAATCCTTTCATATTTTTAAAATAGTTTTTGGTGGATTGTATTTTGGAGCATTTTTGTCTAAAAGTGCTGATTTAACTCTATGAGTTTCAGAAACAAAGTAAAAATCAGGTTCTATTTCAAAGTCTCTTGCTAAAGCATAATCATTTCTAATTGCAAAAGCATCTCCTTTAATATTATTTAAATTAGAAGGAACACTTCCACGAATAGTAGCAAGTCTTTCTCCTTTATTTAAATCAGGCATACTGAGAATTAATCCTCAAGTATAAGGATGTTGTGGGTATTTAAGAATTTCTGTGGCAAGTCCTTCTTCAATAATTTGACCTGCATACATAATAGAAATATAATCAGCAATGGAAGCAACAACACCTAAATCGTGAGTTATAAACACAATTGCTAATTTTAGTTTTTCTTGTAAGTTTTTAATAACATCAAGTACTAATGCTTGTACTGTTGGATCCAGTGCGGTTGTTGGTTCATCCATTACTAAAATTTTAGGTTCAAGTGCAACAATAGCAGCAATTACAACTCTTTGCACCATTCCACCTGACATTTCATGTGGATATAATTTCATAACTGCTTCTGGATCATTAATTTTTGTTAATTTTAAGAACTCAACAGCTCTTTGGTAAGCTTCTTTTTTGTTTTTAACAATTTTATTTAAAAGCATACCTTCCATAATTTGTGCTCCAACTTTCATAGTTGGATTTAAAGTAGACATTGGGTTTTGAAATACAGCTGAAACAATTCTGCCTCTAAAGTGAGATTTTTCTCAGTCTTTAAGAGAGAATTTTTCAACATTGTTGTTATATAACTTGATTTCACCTGAATCAATAACAGCGTTATTTCCTGGTAATCCGTATAATAATGATGTGATTACTGATTTACCAGAACCTGATTCACCAATGATTGCATGAACTTTTCCTTCATAAATTTTTAGTGAAGTTCCTCTTAAAACCTTATTTTTTTCTCCAGGTCTTGCTGGGTTTAAAAATGATAGATGAATATTATTAATTTCAGCAGCAATTTTAAGTTGTTTACCATCTTTAAAAGATTGATATTTTACATTTTTAGAGATTTTATTAAAATTAAATTGACTCTTATTTTTTTTGTTTTTAAAGAATAATTTTACTTTTCTTTTAAGTTTATTTTTCTTTCTTTTTAATCTTGAACGAAGGATTTTTAAATTCTTTTGCATACTGTTTTTCCTATCTTTGTCTTCTTAAAGAGTCTTGAATACTTGAACCGATTAATTGCACACTTGTGGTAATTAAAATTAAGAATGTTGAAGGTACAAAAACATATCTTAAATAATTAGGGAAATCTTTTTGACCATCGGATATTAAGTTTCCAAGTGTTGGAATATCTTCAATAGCAAGACCAATGAATGATAATGAAGTTTCTGATAAAACAACTCCAGGAATTGTAAATACAAGTTGTGTAATTAAAATTGGTAAAATCACTGGTATATAATTTAATAATATTTTATAAGTAGGAGTTCCTAAAACTTTAGAAGCTGAAACTCATTCAAAGTTTTTTGCTCTTTTTACTTGAGCTCTAATTTGGTTTGCCATTCCTGTTCATGAAGTTAAAGAAAGTGAAAGTGCAATAACTCAAAAAGTAGGTTTAGCAACAATAGTAATTAAAATTAAGATTAAGATTGTTGGAACAACAGATAAAATCTTAATTACAAAAGTTAGAAACTTATCAAATTTGTCAAATTGTCCCATCATTATTCCAAAAGTTAATCCTATTATAACTTCAATAAAAGTTACAACAAGAGCTAATAATAGAGAATATCTTAAACCATGTCATAATCTTGCTCAGTAATCTCTTCCAAGATTATCTGTTCCAAAAAAGTGGTAAATTCCTTCTGAATCTGTTTGATTAAAGGTTAATGATCTATTATTAACATCACTAAAATTAGGATCTAATGTGGTAAAAGGTAAAATAAGAGCTAAGATGATTAAGATAAAAATAATCATAAATCCTAAAACTCCAGATGAGTTGTTAGAATAACGATAAACAAATTCTTTAAATTTTTTAGTTTGTGGTTTTAATTGTGAATCTGTGTGATATTCAAAAGCTTTTCCAATAAGTTTTCAAGCTTGATATTCAAATGGTTTTAAAACTGGATTGGGAGCCATTTTTAATGACTCTCTATCAATTTGATCCATTTCTTTTACTTTATTATTTTTATTATTGATTTTTTGTTTAATTTTACTAAAAAGCGACATTCTACGCTCCCTTTCTTCTTATTCTTGGATCAATTACTTCGTATAAAATATCACGAGTAGCATAAGAAATAATTGTTAAGAAAGAGAAAATAATAATCAAGAATAAAATAACATTATAATCTTTAGTTTGAATGGCTTGTAGTAAAGTTGCTCCAGAACCAGAAATAAAGAAGATTTGTTCAATAAACACACTTCCAATAAATGAACCAAAAATAACAGCAGGGAAGAATGTTGCAATTGGGAATAAAGAAGGTTTTAGTGCGTGTTTTCACACAAAACGACTTTTAGATAATCCTTTTAAATAAGCAAATTTTGCATGCACTGAATTTAATTCCCTATTAAGTTCAGTTCTTATGTATTTGATATAAACAATAATGCTTCCAAGCGATAAAGCCAGTCCTGGTAAGACGTATGTTAATAAATCTTTGTGATCAAAGATGTAAGGTAAGTGAACTAGTCTTCCTAAAAATACTAAAATTAATGCAAAGATAATTGAAGGAACAGAAGAGAAAATACTTACTAATATGGTTGAAACATTATCTAAAATTCCCCCTGGATTTTTTCCAACTCAAATTCCTATAGAAATACCAATAGAAACAGTTAGAAAGACTGAAAAAATACCAACTAAAAAGGATTTATAGAATCTTTCTCAAATAAAGGAATTTATTTCTTGACCTGGGAACAGTGAAAGTGAAATTCCAAAATCACCTTTAAAAATTCCACCTAAATAATTGAAATATCTTTGTCAAATTGGTAAATTGAGTCCATATTTAATTTCAACTGTTTTTCTTGCTGATTCATCAAGTCCTGCTGTTAAAGTATTAGAACCTGGAACGGCGTTTATTAAAAAGAAAGTGATTGTTATAACTATTAAACCAATGATAAAAAACTCTAATATGATTTTTAAAAATCTTCATAAAGTTTTTAAAAAGGGAGAATCCATTGCTAAAAGTTTATCTTTTAATGTTAGTTTTTTATTTCTACTGTGAGTAAAATAAACTAAATTATCATCATAATAAACAGTTTTATTATTTTCTTTTTTCTTTATAAATTCCATATTTTAGTCTCTCTTTCTTGGTAATCCAGCAAGTGGTGGATTAGTATAGTCATAAGCATATTGTAAAGCAAAGGTGTATAGTGAACTAACCCCTGCAATTTTAGTAATTTCTCAGTTAGTATCAACTTCCATTAGTGGAACTACAAAAGCACCATCTCTTATTATTTTTTCTAATTCTCCTATGAAAACATAAACGTATTCTTGTGTTCATCCTTGATGTAGTTCATCGGTTGTAAAGTTACCTGAAAAGAATGCAGCAATTCTATCTGAATAAGTGCTTCTATTTTCTGTGTTTGTTTGTAAAGCAAGTTCTATAAATTTGTTTCAAAAATCAAATTTAACTTTAGAAATATCAATACTTTGATTAAAAGCAAGTCTAGTTTTTGTATCGTTAGTTAACTTAGCTATTTGTTCAACTGTCATTTCATTAGTAATTAAATTAATGTACATTCTTTTTAATCTTCCATATTTAATGTTTTGGTTTCTAGTTAAAAAATATTCTAAAGCATTTTTAGTAAATTTAACATTATAAACACTTTTATGTTCTGATTTTTCTAACTCTTTAGCAACTTGTTCTGCATATTTATTACTAAAACTAGAAATTTCTAAATTACTAATGGAATCTTTATTGTTTAGTTTATTAAATTCTTCACTAATGTTATTATTAATATATTGTTGAATTTTTTGAAGATATACATTTAAAGCTTGTGTAATTTTTTCCCTGTTATTTCCTTTATAATCGGATTTTTCTAATACTAAATCAGCTATGTATTCTGCATAAGTATATGAACCAACTGGATTGTCTTTGAAAGCAATATTTTTTTGTGATATAGAATCAATTTCATCAGTAAAGAAGAAGACAGAAACATAATCTTGAGCACCACTTCCACCGATTTTGTCATAATTTTGATAAATTATGTCATATTTACCTTCTTCTATAAAGGAAGCGAAGGTGTTTTCAGGAAGACTTTTAATTTCTAAATCTACATAACCATTGAATGCTTTGTTTAAAGATTCTTTTAAAAATAAACCTGCTTTTTTCTGTTCATCTGATGAGTTATTTAAAAATGTTAAGTACACTTTTTGTAGATTTGGATGTTTTGCTTTAAAACGTTCTATATAGTATTTTGCTGTATTAACGTCATAAGCAAGATCGCCTCTAACAGTTTTTTCAAAGGTGTAACCTTTTGATAAATGCACTAAAAAGTCATAATTTAAAAGGTTAAATTCTTTTTTGTTTTTAGCTTTTGAATTTAAATCACTAAAGTAAGTTTCAATGTTTTTTCCATCAAAAGTTCTGTATTGTCCATAGGAAGTTCAAGTATTTACAGGGAAAGAGAAATCTCATCCAACAAATTTAATTGCATCTTCTCTATTTACAGCATAATAAATTGCATTTCTTAAATCTTGATCTTGAATGTAACTAGATGCATTTGTTTCATTATCTAAGTTGAATCCAAAAGCGATTGTTCCATAACCTTGATTTTTATTTAAATATTGTTTATATTCTTCATTTGATCAATACTTATTAATTTTAGAAGCTGGAATGTAGGTTTGTGAAACATAACCATCTTCAAAAAAGATTGCATTAGTATTTCTATCGGTTGAAAAATAAATTTTTATTTTGTTAGTAATGGTGTTTTTAGCATCATAATAGTCTTTATTTTTTTCTAAAACTATTTGTCCTTGTGGTCCTAAAATAATATCATCTTTATTCATATTAAAAGGTCCGCTTGTTAGGAATTTTTTAGTATCTGAACCGAATTTATCAATTCCACCAGCAACAGTTTCAATATATTTTCTATTTGCTGGATATAAATTCATAAAAATATTTTGAAGTAAATAACTTAAGTTGGGAGTTTTATTTTCATCAAAAATTGCAGTAAAACTGTTTTCACTATTTGCAACTTGATTATATTTAGTTTTTATTTTGTTATCTGAAAGTGAAAATTCTTGATAAGGATTAACAAAAGGATTTGCTACTAAAGTCACTGTTTTAAACTTATCTGCTTCTTTAGTTGCATTTGCATCTACTAAAATTTTAAAAGTTTGATTATCTTTTTTATCTTTATTCGGAATAAAGAAAGAAGGATTGTGTTCTAAGTTTTTTTCAATTTCTTCGTTAGTATAATCTAAAAATAATTGACCTGTGTAAAATCCAAAATCAAGAGCTGCTGCTTTAATTTCTTCAATTTCTTTTGTATCTAAAGGTTCGCCATTTTCGTTTTTGATTTGAGATTCTCAAACTTTTTGATTTGGATCTTGAATTCACTCTTTTTTATCATTTAAAATGTATTTTCTACGACCTCAAGGATTTTTATAATTCTCATTAAACTTTTGTAAATAGTCTTTTTGAGCATTAATAAATCTTTCAGCACTTCTAAAACCATATTTTTTAACTTGATCTAGTCTTTGTGAACCGGTGTTTAAGTCTAAAATATATTCTAGATAATCTCTTAAATCTTGAGCATTTATAACATCGTTATTACTTCATAAATTTTGTTTATTGTTTAAAGATCCTGTAAAAGCAAAATAGTTATTTGAGTTTTTAGGACTTCTAAAACCATAAATTGATGCTCCTCTTCTTAAATCACCTAAAGATCCTTTACCAAGACCACCAACAAACCCAAAATCAGCTAATCTTAAAAATGATCCAGTAACTCTTCCATAACCATCAGTTTGCTCTAATTCTCCTTTATTTTTAAAGAAATCATTGAAATTATTAGAATCATTACCATTAGCATCTTTAGTATTACTTGTATCAATCATAACCATATTAAAATCATTAACACGAATAATTGACTTTAAACTAGAAGTGGGCCCTGATTTAACAAAAGGATCAATTAAAGCAGGTAAAATTTTGTCCATTGATTTATATCTAATGTAGTTTAAGTTGTTAATTGGTTCAGTTGCTAAACCAAAGTCATAATTTTTCTTACTTACTGTTGAAGAATGTTGATTTTCATTATTTGTTGAACAAGAAATAATAGATAAACTTAAAGTTGATGATAAAACTAAACCTGAAATTAATAGATTCTTATTAAATTTTTTTCTCATATTTCTCCTTTATTATCCTGTTATATTGAACTGGAAGTCAATATCTATTATTGCTTTATTTTCTTTTGTTTTATCTTTATAAATTTTTATTGAAGATTGTGTATCTGTTTTTCCGTTTTCAGAAATTACTTCTAAATCACCAAGTGATAATTCTTCCACAAATTCGTTATTTTCATCAACAAATTCCACAAAATATTTGTGTTTTGGTTTTAGTAAGGTATCACGATATTTAGCCATAATTGCATAGTCTGAAACTCATGAAGAGTAACCTAAGTCTGCTAAAGTAACTTTGGAACTTTCATCACCTTGTTTTGATAAATAAAATAAATTATTTGTATCTTTAAAATTAACATCTAGATATTTAATTTCTTTTGTAATAACATCAGTAAATCTAATTTTTTTGATTTTATTTGCTTTTTCATTTTTTACAAAACCATAAAGAACAACAGCATCTTTTTCTTTATTTCTAAATAATCCTGAAATGTTTCTACTTCCTACTCCGTAGTTTAAAATTTGAGAGACAAAGAATGCTTTTGCTCTTGTATTAATTTTATTTCCATCAAAGTCTTTTAATCTAATTGAATCATCCACTATTTCATTTCTATTTTCATCATATAACTCTAAACCAATTTTTTCTTTTTCAACTGTATCTTTGAAATATCCATTATTTCTTGTAATGAATCTTCCAAAATAAGAAGAAGTTCTATCTTCATTTCTTGGTGAGAAGGTAGTTCTAGAAATGTATGAACCATAAACTTTGTTTTTAATGTCAATAACTTTTTTGAATCTTTTATTTGTTAAGTCACTATTTTGCTCATTAATTTTGTTAATTTGTTCTCTTAATTTTTCTATTAATTTTTTACCTTCTTCTTCTTTATCTCCTGTGTAAGTTGTTGCTATTATTAAAATTTGTTCTACAAAAGACTTAGCCAAATCTTTTAATCTATCTATTTGATTTGAAATTTCAACATAAGTATCTTTTGTTTTTGGTAAATATTCTTCGAATTTTAATGATCTCCCAGCTTGAGTAATACTTGAAGAAGAGTTGTTAAAATTATTTTTTCTGTCATTTCAAATTTTTAATTTAGTTGCATCGACAATATAGTCTAAACCTGTAGTTGCTTCATTTAAATTACTTAAATATCCAGGTAGATTACCAAAATCTTTAAAACTTGGAACATAAGTTGTTTGTACATAATCTCTTGTTAAAGTTTCAGCAATGTTGTAAATATAATCTGTAAATTTATCACCAATAGATGCTTCAACTCTGGAAAGATTATAGTTAAGAACATCAGAACTTGGTTGCCCGCTATTGAATTCATTAAAGATGACATCACCTAAAGTTATTTGATTGATTAGCCCATTGTTATTTCAAGTTATAATATTTCCTACAAGTAAATATAAATCTTGAGAATTAACATTAGCTAATATTTGATCAATATTTTCTTGTTTACCTAAAATTTTAGTAACGTATTCTTTTAAAATTGTTTGCAATTTATTTGCATCATATTTTATATATTGTTCATCTTTTGAATATTTACTTAAATCATAAACAAGACCCGTTTTAAATGAAGAACTTAAAAAGGAAATTCCGTATTTTTCTGAAAAAATAGCTTTATTTTGTTCTAATTCAGTTAGTGGATTAAAGTCTTTAATTGCTAAAAAGTAATGACTTTTTCTAAATCTAAACATCATTTCATTAGCAATTACTTGATCATCGCCATTTTGAATCATTTCTTTTGTTTTAGCACTTTCAGCAGAACTTTTTAGTAATTCTTCTTTAAATTTATTTAGATCAAATTTAGTTTTAACATAATCAATATTTCAGTTAAATACTGCACTTTCTTTGCCTGTTGCAACATCTTTAGTTACAGAAACTAAAGTTGCTTTGGAATAATCTAATGAAGCAAATTCAAAGAAGTTTTTAAAGTTATTAAATACAACAGTATTATATTCAGTTGCAGTTGTAGAAATGTTTAGTTTTTCTAATGAAGAATTGAATGCTTCATAAAGGGAAATTCCGTTTCTTTTGTCATCAAAAATGTTATCTTTAGTATTAAATCCAATTTTTGTTATTAATTTAGCTAATTCAGCATCATTATTTTTAGTAAAAGCATCATTGATAGCAACGTGATCTGATACTTTATTTTGATCGTTTATAAAGACAAAATCAGCACTTTGTAATATATTGGTTGAACCTAAAATTCTTGTTCCTTCTCTTGCAAAAACCATTAAAGGATTAACTTGTAATTTTCCTTCAAGATTAAGTTCAAATCGTTCAAGAGTGTTTTTTAAGTTAGATTCAATATTACTTGTATAAACACTTGTTAAAAATCTTGATTCTGCTCTTGCTACATTCGGGAAAGTGAAACGAACATCACCGGAATAATTGTCTCCATTTTTAGTAACAAAACTTAAAACATTGGTTAATTGTCCTTCATAACCACGATTTGAATTAATTAAATCAACAAAAGCTTTTGCTCCTTTTAAAGTGTCTTTAATTTGGTTTGCAAGTGAATCTGAACTATTTAAAGCAAAGTATTCTTTTGCTTTTCTTGGGTTATTTTCAGCTGTTACTACGTTGTATTCAGGATTTAGTTCATCATTTGCACTTCTGTTAATAATGTTATTTGCAATATTATCAGTATCATATGCATTTAAAACATTTCTAAGATTTGGAGAAACAACTCCACCAAGTGAAGAACTTAAATCATTTCATCCACTTTGAGAGAATCTTCTAATTACTGCATTTTCAATCGCTGTTTTAATTTCCTGTGTTTTTGCTGTTATAAAGTCTAATGTAGCTTTATCAAGTGGTTCGTTTAAAGGAACATTAATAACAGGAGAACCATCATTGTTAAACATTTTAATTTCTCTTGCATAAGTGATAGTTTGATTGTTTTCTTTCACTTCTTCTAATTTAACAACTTCTAAAGTAAAATCAGTTTCTGCAGCATTTAAAGTTACTATTTCTGAAAGTTTTTTCCCTTTACCATCTTTAAGTTCGCTAAGAATATTTTTTAGAGAAATTTCTTCTAATTTATATACTTGTTTTTTAGTTCCATTAACATCGGTTTCTTTTTTAGCAAATGCTTTGGTGTTTCCTGTAATAAATGGGTTTAAGGTTCCTGAATTTTCATCAAAGGAATTAGCTAAAAATAAATCTTTAAGATCAACTTTTCTTTCTTTAGCAGCTTCCATAAGACCTTCAAAAGTTTGTAAAAATCTTCTTTTGGTATTTTTTGCTACTTCAAAAATACTTGCTTTTGGATTTGCATCTCCTCAAATTTCATCATCAGTTTCTAAATGTTCTACACCATCTTTTTGTAAGTATTTAAATCTTACATATTCACCTTTTGCAGAAGGTTTTCCTAATGCGTTTACTCTTTCTATAGATAAATTAGTTCTTGCAAGTAAGTAATTTTCTAAACCTTTGTATGAATAGTATGAAGAAATATTAATTCCACCTCTTGTTGATAATCCACCAACAATTAAAGCATTTTCATTATTATTTAAAGCTTGATTTTGCTCTAAAGTAAAGTGGTGTCCGTATTCATGAGCTGTTACGTATTTTAAAAAGTCAATGGAAATACCTTTAAAGTTTTCAATAGTAGCGCCTAAAACTAAAGGTAAACCGATTCTATCGGTGTGTTGTAATCCATAATATTCTCCATCAGTAAGAGAATATTCATAATATCCTTTTTCATTCAGTTTTTTCTGTATATGTGGTCCAAATTGTCTTTTTAATAAGTGTGGATATTTTTTAGTTACTTTTTCAATTAATCCATTATAAGTTTCATAATAAACTTGATAATTTCTTGAATCCATTCCTTTTAAGTCTTTACCATTTTCATCTTTTAGTCCTAAATTTTCTGGACCATATGAAATGGTAATAGGGTTAATTGAACCTTGGTAACCAATTGCTTCTTTAAATTCAATAAATTGTTCATGAGCAGCATCTGACATATTTTTAGATTCATAAATTATAGTTTCATCTTGGTTATTATTACTTAAAGTAACGTGTAATTTTGCATCAATAACTTCTAATTTTTTAACTGTATATTCCTTTAAGTTATTTTTAATTTCATCACTTAAAGATGCATAGTTTTTTAGTGCATCATTATTATTTAATGCTTCTATTTTATTTTTATAGAAAAAGGTTTTTCCTGCATTTGTAAATTTATAAAGTTTTTTATTTTCATATGCTTTTATGTCATAAAAATCTAAAAAGTGTACAATTTGAGAATCAATAGTTTCTTTTAATAATTGATAAGTTAAAAGTCATTTATTACTAATTTCTCCTTCTGACATTCTAAAGTTTACAACTTCATTTTTAGATGAATTTAACACTTTTAAACCTAAAGCTAAAATTGGATTACTATCGTTTAATTCAGAAGAAATAGTTGATATTTGAACTTTTTCAAGAGCTGAAAAAGCAATATTTTCCTTTTCTAATGAGTGTTTTTTCAGTAATTCTTTAAATTGCTGTTCACTAATATTTTTATCAAAAAGTAAGGTTCCTCTTCCGTTTTCACCTTCTTCACGATTTATATATGCTAAAAACTCTTTATCTTTTAATTTAGAAGGAATGTTTAAAGAGAGAAAGGCGTTATCATTAGCATTATGTGCAATTGAATTTTTAATAGCACTTGCTAAAGGTATGCTTTGTAAAAAGGTGTCAACTGTCTTTTTATTTTCAAGATTTCTAAATGCTAAATAAGTTAGAGAATCTGAAGCGTTTCCTGAACCTGAAAGTTCTGAATATAAAGGCATTGAACCGAAAAATGCATCAGGGAAAAATTTAATTTCACTAACTTCTTTATTTAAAGTAGTATGAGAACCTAAAGTAATAGCATTACCATTTTGTTCTACTCCTGGAACTAATCTAAAACTTTCAAGGGTAACTAAATCAGGTCCTCAAGATACATTTTTAAAGAATCATTTTGTAAATTCAATAAACTGCTCTGGTTGCACTGCTAAAACGTATTCATCATAAAAACTAAATGAACCATATTTAACTTCTAAAATAAAGCTTTCTTCATATTTTTGATAATATTTTTTAAAAAATGTATCAAAATCATATTTTTCTTTTGGATTTTCTTTAAATCAAAACTCTGTTCCATTTTCATTTAAAAATGCAACGTCTTTTTTCTTTAAAGGATCTTTGATTGCTAAAATAGGTTTTAAGTTTCTATTTTCATCATAAATTTTTGAATAATCATTTTTTAAATCTTCTTTGCTTAAATTAGAATTAGATCCATTTACTTCATCTGAAAGATAACTGTGCAGAAACACACCACCAATTGCAGCTGATGAACCTCCTATAATAATTCCAGCAGAAATTAAAACTTTAGCAGTTAAACTCAATTTCTTTTTTAACATTTTTTCTCTCTTTCTTTTTCTAAAAAAATAAAATCTTTATTAAAAATCAGAACCCTAATTTCTAATAAAGATTTTATTAATATTTAATTTAAAATTATGTATATAAATTCATTAATAATATTTTTACAGAAATTAACCAAATAAATAAACATTAGTATTTTTTTTGCCAAAAAATACTTTTTTCATCGCAATAGTTTTTAATGAACGTTTATTCATGATAAATTCCTTTCTTTTATATTAATATGTTAAATTATACACTTTTTTTACAATTTTCCAAGTTTTTGGCAAAATTTCTTATGAAAGGAAAATAATTAATAATTTAAAAAAATAAAAAAGTTTATCTATCTTGAATTTTAAAAGCATAAAAAGTATATAATTGAAAAGTATGATAAAGAAAATGATTTGTTATTCAGACGTAGATGGAACCATCTACGGAAGAGACTTTAAAGTTTCATCAGAAACTAAAGATGATATTTTAAAATTTATTAAAAACGGGGGAGAATTTGTTATTTCAACAGGAAATCCAGCTTTTGAAAGACATCAAAATCTTGCAGATGAATTATCAATAAGATATTTAATTACTTCAAATGGAGCAGGAATCTTTGACAACAAAGAAAAAAAATATATTTATTTAAATCCTTTTCCTATTGAAATACAAGAAAAAATTTTCAATTTAGCAAAAAAATATAATGCACAAGTAAATTTTTGAAATGATAAAAACTATTTTAGTTTTAATTCTAAAGAAGAATATAACTACAGTTATGATTATTCTTTATATTCAAGAGATCAAGTTATTAATAGTTCTCAAAGTGAAAAAAATGTTGTTAAAATCGAAGTTTTTGGAAACGAAAATGACATTTTAGTAATCTATAATGAAATTAAAAACTTACCTATTAATGTTGTATTTATGAGAAAAAATCATTTAGAAATTACAAACTTTGGTTCTTCCAAAGGAAATGCAGCTAAATGATTTAGTCAAAATCTCTATGATGAAGATGTTAAAAATGCAATGACAATTGGAGATAGTCCGAACGACTGGTCAATGTTAGAAATTAGCGATTTTTCCTATGCAATGGAAAATGGAACTGATCAAACAAGAGAAAAAGCTAAATTTTATACAGCAACTTGTATGCAAAATGGAGTGGGATTAGCACTTAGAGATTATATCGATAGAGTTAAATCCAAAAACAACTCCAACTCATAATTTATTGAATTAAAAAACCGTTTATGCCTGTTTTAAGCAAATAAACGGTTTTTTATTACTAAGAATTATTTATTTTCTTCCTGACTTGAAATCATTTCAAAAACTCTTGTGACGTCATCAATTTTACCAATAAAAGTAATTAAATCTTCTTTTAATAATTTAAAATTTCCATCCGGTAAATAAGAATTATTTTTTCTTTTAACCATAACTGCAATTACGTTTAATGCAGTGAAATTAGTTTTCTTTAAAGTTAAACCATCATAACTATCAGCAGTTAAAACAGCAGAACCAACAACATAACCATCTCCTAATTCTTGCAAGTCATTAGTATATTTAATAAAGCTTTTATTTGTAGCAAATAAAGCTGTTCTAACTCCTGCTTCTTCTTCTGGTCTAATAATCATTTGAATACCAATTTTTTGTAAAACGCGAGCGTGTCTGTGACTATTAGCTCTTGCAATAATGTTTTTTACTTTGAGCTCTAAAAGTGCTGCAATTATTTCAATATTTTCTGATAAAGCTACAATTACTGTATCAATGTTTCCAACTCCAAGAGCTTCTAAAGCTTTTAAATCAGCTGCATCAGCAACATAGTTAGCCACAGTGTAATCTTTTATGGAAATTAAGTTTCTTTCTTCTCTATCAATCGCAATAACTTCTTTATTTAATTTTGAAAGTTGTGTGATAACAGATTGACCAAATCTTCCAGCCCCAATTACACAAATTCCGTTATTTTTTCTCATTTTTCTCCTTAAATGTAATTTTAAATTAAAATAATTTTACTATTTTTGTAATTATTATTATAAAATAAATTAATATGAAAAGAAACAATAAAAGAATTTTTTCAAAAAAAACAAAAAAATTGAATAAATTTAAATGAATCCATTTGTGAAATGCTCTTGGGAATTTAAGATCTAAATTCAACAAAAAAGTTGGGAAAATTAGATACTTATTTCTTATTTACATAATAATAACCATCACTGGTTCATTATTATTGTATTGAAATATTTCACAAACAGAACCTGGTTCTGTTTCCTATGTAGATGCTTTATTTACTTCAGCATCCGCTTTTAGTGATACAGGACTTGTAACTAAAGCTACGCATAGCACGTGAACGATGTTTGGTCAAGCTGTCATTGCGATTTTGATTTTAATAGGGGGAATTGGAGTTTTTGCTATTAAAGTCTATATCTTTAATTATATTTTTGGACTCAAGCTTGGAATCTTTTCAAGAGATGTGCTAGCTTTAGAAAGAAGTTCTAATAATATGGGAGATATTAAAAAGGTAATTTTAGTTTCTGTAACAATAATGTTTACTGTTTTAGTGATTTCTTCCTTTGGATTAACTTTTCTTTTTTACTATAGCAAAGGCGATTTTGCTATAGATACAGAATTCAATAATCCTTATCATAACTTTAATTTATCTTTAAGATTTGCGATATTTCACTCTATAACCGCTTTAAATAACGCAGGATTTGATATTATTGGTGATAACTCACTTGCGCCTTATTATAGCAATCATCTTTTACAAGTATGATTACTACTATTATTTATTATTGGTGGAATTGGTTATCCAGTTGTTTATGATTTTTATAAATACTTTTATTGTCTTATTACCAAAAGAAAAAGACACAAATTCTCTTTATTTTCAAAAATTTCGTTAGTAACTTATTTTGCTGTTGCAATTATTGGGGTTGCACTCGTGCTTTGTTTTGAACTTCTAAGCAAAGATCAATCTAGTTTTTGAAATCTTAGTCAATCCGATCCTACTTATTGAGGTAAAACAAGTACAATAGGTTATAGTTATAGAACACACTTTGATAAAGTCTTTGCAATTATCTTTACTTCTTTTTCTACAAGAAGCGCAGGATATGCTACATTTGATCTTTATAATTTAACTGATACATCACTTGGAATTCTTTCTATCTTGATGTTTATTGGAGCTGCACCTTCTTCAACAGGTGGGGGAATTCGTTCAACAACACTTGCAATTATTTTATTAAATTTAATTTCCAAAATGCGTGGAAAAAATTCCACTCATATGTTTAAAAGAAAAATAAAAGATGAAACTGTAAATCAATCTTCTGTCGTATTAATTATTTCAATTTTGCTTAATTTAATAGTTTTTTTATTTTTAACAACATCATTTAATACATTTGGTGGTAAAATTCCATGAGACAACACAACCATAAGTACTGCTGTAAGTGAAAGTTCAGGAAGAACATATGGAGTTATTAATGTTCTTTTTGAAATCACTTCAGCCTTTGGAACAACAGGATTGTCTACAGGAATTACAAGTCATTTAAATTCCATTAGTAAAATTGCTTTAATATTCATTATGTTTGTAGGGCAACTTGGAATATCTTCCACAATTTTGATTTGAGGAAGTCACAATCACAAGTTTTCAAAATATGAATATATTGAAGAAGATGTTACAATTGGATAACAAGGAGGTATAATGACATTTAACATCATCATAACTAATTTTATTGCTTTAATTATCGGTTATATAATTGGTTCTGTGAACATTTCGATTATTTTTAGCAGAACAAAAAGAAAAGAAGATATTCGCGATAGAGGTTCTAAAAATGCAGGTTCTACAAACGCCTTAAGAGTTTATGGAGCTAAAATAGCACTTCCAATCTTTATTTTTGACATATTCAAAGCTTATATAACAGTCATAATTGCTTGAATAATACATTCACAAATTCAAAACTCACCAATTTATGATACATCACTTAAATACTTAATTCCGCAAATAGCGGGTTTAGGAGTGATTATCGGTCATATATGACCAATCTTTTTTAAATTTAAAGGTGGAAAAGGAGCAGCAAGCTTACTTGGTTTATTCTTTGGTTATAATTTAGTAATTGTTGCAATTGGAGTAGTGATTTTTATAACAGTTGTATACTTTACAAGATATATTTCAGTTGGTTCAATTTTTGTTCCACTGGTCTTAATAGGTTTATCTTTTATTCCTTGATTTGCTCTTGGACAGTTATCTTGATTTAACTGAAAAGTATATCAAGATTTATATTGAATAAATCCACTAATAATCTTAATTTCCCACATCTTTGTTATTTATTCACATAAGTCTAATATTAAAAGACTTATTAATAAAAATGAAAATAAATTCAAATTTAAAAAATAAGGAGAATGATGAAAAAACATTATTTAAAAAATATAATTAGTTCAAAAAGTTTACCTTTTTTAATAATGGGACTTTTTATTCTATTAACTTCAACAATTTTTTTAATTATTGAAATGGCAAAATTTAGTCCATCAGTTGCACAGGTAGGAAAAGCAATAAAAATGCAAGTAATTTTTAAAAATGCAAGTTCTTTAATTTACTTTACATATCAAAGTAATTTCTTATTAGGAGTAGTTTTAATTCTTTTAGCAGCAAATAGAAAAAGTACTAAAATTAAAAGATGATTATTTGCAGCAACAACTTTAATTACCATTACTTTTATAATTTACTGAGCACTAATTTCCTATACTAATGATTGAACTAATGTATATGGAAGCATTGTTTCATTAATTACCCATTTAATTAATCCAATTCTTGGTTTTATTGCTTTATTTTTAATAAGAAAATCATTAACTATTGACAATAAACTTTTATTCCATACCTCATTATATGTTTTTGGTTACTTCTTATTTGCTTTTATCTTATATTTTGCTTCATATGCATATTATGCAAAAGAATATAATGATGGAGTAGTTATATATACTTTCTTAAATTTCACTAAACCTTTCTTTTATAAAGGCGGAAATATTGCAGTAGTAATATTTTTAGATATATTAATGTTTATTATTGCTTTATTTATTCCAATGACTTTAGGTTTATTTTGAAAAGCAGTATACAGAATTTCTTATAACAAAAACAACTGCTATTTAAAGGATTTAAAAAGAAAAATAAAGGATAAAAGTTATAAAACTAATAACTAATTAAAAATTCAATAAAGAA
>NZ_JBTGVH010000021.1:0-18034 GCF_054343485.1 Mycoplasma sp. 613B
ATTTTAAATCAATTAAAAATAGTATTTGATAATGAGTAATTAAAAAATCATAAATGACTTACAAAAACAGGATTAAATTCCTGGTTTTTGTTTTGTCTATTTATGATTTTTTGTATAATTTTAATAGATTTGTGTTTTGCTATTCTCAAATCTCTTACTAAAAAGTAAGCAAGAGAAATTTACACAAAATATCTTACACTACCAAATAACCTAAAAATTTTTAGGTTATTTTTTGTTATATTAATTAAAAACTAGTTTGATTTACCGTTTTTACGTAAAGTTCTTGCTGTTTTTGCACTTACTTTAATTGTAACAACTTGCCCTTTTTCATTAAGTATTTTCATTTTTTGCAAGTTTAATCTAAAAGTTCTTTTAGTAGCATTTAAAGCGTGAGATCTTTTATTTCCCACCATAGGACCTTTTCCTGTTATTGCATCTTTTCTTGCCATATTTATTCTCCTTTTCTAATTATTTTAAAGCACTTTTTGCTTGTTTAATGATAGTTTCAAAAACTTCATGATGATGAATCGCAAGTTCTGAAAGCATTTTTCTATTAACTTCAATATTAGCTTTTTTAAGTCCGTTAATTAATTGAGAATATGTAATTCCAAGAGGTCTAGAAGCAGCATTAATTCTTGCTATTCATAATTTTCTAAAATCTCTTTTTACTTGTTTTCTATCTCTAAAAGCATAAGTTCAAGATTTAACAACTGCTTGTTTTGCAACTTTAAATCCTATTGATTTATGTCCTCAATATCCTTTAGCTAATTTTAATCATTTTTTTCTTCTTTGTCTTGTAACAGTTCCACCTTTAACTCTCATTGTTGTTACCTCTTTCTATGTTATTAAAATAAACCTTTTATTCTTTTTAAATCTGATGCAGAAACTAATGTAGCTTTTCTTGCGTGTCTTTTTTGTTTAGTTGTTTTGTTTTGAGCTAAATGAGATCTATAAGCTTGTCCTCTTTTAACTTTTCCACTTCCTGTAACTTTTAATCTCTTTTTTAAAGAGGATTTAGTTTTCATTTTTGGCATTTTCGGTTTTACCTTTCTCTTCTTGTTTTAATTCTTTTTCTTTTTTAGAACTTGTCAAATGTGGTAATTTCTTTTTATCCCTTTCAACATACATATCTAAAAATCTTTCATTTTGCTGTGCATCTTTTGTAATTTTAGCTATGTCAGAAATGTATTCATAAAATTTATCTAAAACAACTTTACCAAGTTCAGGTCTAGAAGCCTCTCTACCTCTAAATTTTAAAGAAATTTTTACTCTATCTCCATCTAAAAGAAATTCTCTAGCTTTTCTTGCTTTGGTCTCTATATCTTTAATGTTTATTCCTGGAGTTAGTCTAATTTCTCTATTATTAACAAAAGTTTGTTTTTCTTTTACTTCCTTTTGTTTTTTCTTTCTTTCATATTTAAATTTTCCATAATCCATTATTCTTCCTATTGGCTTAGGTTTGTCACCTGAATTATCAATAGAAATAATAACTAAGTCCATTTTTTGTTCTTTCGCCATTTCGATAGCTTCATTTTTAGAAAGAACACCAACTTGACTGTTGTCTGAATTTATTACGAAAATTTTTGAAAAGGGAATATTTTCATTAACAAAATGTTCTTGTTGTGGCTTTTTTTTATTCCCAAAATTGTTATTTAATTTACTAATAACTCTTTCTCCTTACGAATTTAAATAAAATAAAGTGGTAATACACCACTTTCTCTCAATTAGATACAATTTAATAATAAAATAGTTTATAAACAAAATTGTAGCATACCCATGGAATAACCATTAGGTGAGAGATTAATCTACTTTCTGCAATTTTTATCTATTGCTATTAAATTATATATTTTTTTGCAAAAAAAGCAAATAAAAAAAGCAAATAATTGCTTTTGGTCAAAATTTGAAATGGTGGGAACGAATGGAATCGAACCATCGACCTCACGATTATCAGTCGTGTGCTCTAACCGTCTGAGCTACGCTCCCATTAATAAATTTATATGCAAATTGCATACAAATTATATCACAAAATGTGTGTTTTATATTAACGTTTAGAAAATTGTCTTGCTCTACGTGCTTTTCTAAGTCCGTATTTTTTACGTTCTTTAGATCTTGCATCTCTTGTTAACATACCTGTTTCTCTTAAATTAGGTTTATAATCTTTTGAAGATTCTAATAAAGCTCTTGCTATTCCTAATCTAATTGCTCCAGCTTGCCCAGATAAACCACCACCAGAAGCATTAACGATAATGTCTCATGTTCCTTCTGTTTCTGTAATAGTTAAAGGTTGTAAAGCATCTTTAATTAAAAGATCTGACATTAAATAGTCTTTAGCTTCTCTTTTATTAATTGTAAATTTTCCTTTTCCTGGTTTTAAGATAACTCTTGCAGTAGAAGATTTTCTTCTTCCTAAACCACGATAGAATGTTCCAGTTAACATTTTTTGATTTTTCATTTCTTTAGCCATTATTTAACCTCTAATTTCATTGGTTTTTGTGCTTCATGTTTATGTTCAGGTCCAGCATATACAAATAAATTTACTCTTTGTCTATTTCCTAATTTTGTGTGTGGTAACATTCCTCTAATTGCTTTTTCAACAATAGCTGCTGGTTTTTTTGCTCTTAAATCTTTTGCTTTAATTGATTTTAATCCACCTGGATAACCTGAGTGTGAATAATAAATTTTATTTTCATCTTTGTTTGCAGTTAAAATTACTTTTTCTGCATTTATAACAATAATGTTATCTCCCATATCAACATTTGGAGTAAATGTAGGTTTATTTTTTCCTCTTAAATAAGTAGCAGCTAAAGTTGCTAAACGCCCTAAAACTTGTCCTTCTGCATCAATAACATATCATTTTTTGTCTGTTTCAAGATGCTTAACAATAGTTGTTTGTCTCATTGTTCCTTCCTTGATAATTTAATAATTTATTTAATAATGTAACAGGTATTTAATAAATATTGCTTTTAAATTATAATACTTTTTTTTATAAAACCAAATCTTTTATAAAAAAAATAACCAAAAACGGTTATTTTCATATTTTAAACTAATTCGATAATAGCCATTTTAGAATTATCACCTTGTCTTGCAGGCAATTTAATTATTCTTGTATAACCACCATTACGACTTTTATATTTTGGTCCTACTACATCGAATAAATATGATAATGCTGATTTACCATCACTGGTTTTTACATCTCTTAAAAATGCAGCTGCTAAACGACGAGAAGCAAGTGTATTAGTTTTTGCTTTTGTAATTAATCTCTCAACGTGTTTTCTTAATTCTTTAGCTCTTGCTTCTGTTGTTGTGATTCTTCCGTGAACAATAACATCTGTAGATAAAGAACGTAAAACGTGTTTTCTTCAAGTTGAATTTCTTCTAAATAATTGTGTTGGATTAGCCATTTTTAGTCTCCTTTCTTAAGTGAAATACCGCGTTCAGCTAATTTTTCAATAATTTCTTGAACGGATTTTTTACCTAAATTTTTAACATTATTTAATTCTTCTTCATCAATTTTTTCTAAGTCTGCTACAGTTCTAAATCCTGCACGTCTTAAAGCATTTAATGATCTTACTGTTAAACTTAAATCATTAATATCAATTGATTTATCTTTAGGAGTTTCTTCTTTAACTTTTTCTTCTTCAAAATAGTCTTTTTCATTAATTTCTAAATTTTCAGTATTTGAAACTATTTTCAAATGTGCAATTAAAATTTTTGCAGCTTGAGCAATAACCTCTTTTGCTTCTACTGTTCCATCTGTTTTAACATTAAATTCTAGTTTTTCTTGAATAATGTTAGAAGCTGAGTTAAGTTCACTAAATTTATATTGAACATTTGTAACAGGTGAAAAATCTGAATCAACTGCTAAAATGGTTCCTGATTTTAAATTTGATTCTAATTCAGAACCATATTCTAAAATATTTTTTTTGTTGTCTTCAAAAGAAACAAATCCTCTTCCTGATAATAAAAACATTTCGAATTTTAAAGCGTTTGCTTTAGAAAGAGTTGCGATTTGTTGATCAGGGTTTACAATAGTTACTCCTGCTGGTAGTTGAATATCTTTTGCAAAAATATTTTTTTCAGTAAATTTATCATAATTAAATGAAACTCTTACAGGTTTTTTATCAATAAAAACTTCTTTATTATAAATAAACTTTACTTTCTTTAAATTATTTAATAAAGTAACTACATCTTCTTCTACGTTGTCGATTGCTTGAAATTCGTGATCTACTTTTTCAATTCTAATTGCAAATGGAGCAACTGAAGAAACTGAAGATAATATTGTTCTTCTTAAAGCTGTACCTAAAGTGTTAGCAAATCCTCTTTCTAAAGGTTCTAAAACAAAAGAAGTGAAATAATCTGAATGTTTATTTTCTTTTTCTTCTTTGTAATTTACTTTTGCCATTTTTTGCATAACTTAACAACTCCTATCTTTTTGTTTCTCTTTTGATTACTTTTCTTGGAGGTCTTGTTCCGTTATGTGGAATAGGTGTAACATCTTTAATTTCAGTAACAGTAATACCTGAAACTTCAATTTGTTTTCTTGCTGCATCTTTTCCTGGTCCTAAACCTTTAATTTCAACTTTAACTTCTTTAATTCCATGTTCTTTAGCTGCTTCAGATGCTGCTGCTGCTGCTAATCCTGCTGCATATGGAGTTTTCTTTTTTGTCCCTTTATATCCAATAGCACCAGATGAAGATCATGCAATTACATTACCTTTTTCATCTGAAAAAGTTACAATTGTGTTTTGGTGAGTTGAGTGAATGTGAGCGATTCCGCTAGTAATATTTTTTCTTTTAACTTTTCTAGCCATATCTTATTTACCTTTCTTTCCAGCAACAGTTTTTCTTGGTCCTTTTCTTGTACGTGCATTTTTCTGAGTTACTTGACCACGAACTGGTAATCCTTTTCTATGTCTGATTCCTCTATAACATTTAATTTCCATTAATCTTTTAATGTTAATAGCTACTTCACGACGTAAATCACCTTCTGTTGTATATTGTGAAGCTATATCTCTTATTTTTGATAATTGTTCTTCACTTAAATCTTTTACACGAATATTTTCGTCTATTTGAGCCTTTTGTAAAATTTCTTGAGCTCTTGATTTTCCTATCCCAAAAATATAAGTTAGAGAAATAACAACTCTCTTATTATTTGGAATTTCTATGTTTAAAATTCTAGCCATATTTTCCTAACCTTGTCTTTGTTTGTGTTTTGGTAGAATACAAATGATTCTATTTATTCCATTTCTTTTGATTATTTTACAGTCTTTACACATCTTTTTAACTGATGCTCTTACTTTCATAAATCTCCTTTATTTATGACGATAAACAATTCTTCCTTTTGTTCAATCATAAGGACTAATTTCAACATCAACACTATCTCCAGGAATTATTTTAATGTGATACATTTTCATTTTTCCTGAAATGTGAGCTTGAATTTTAGCATTATTTTCTAATAAAATTTCATACTCACTAGAATTGTGTGCTTGAATTACTTTACCTGTCATTTTGATTGCATCTTTTGCCATTTATTGAAATACCTCTTTTGGTTTTTTATTTGTACAATTAATGTTTGGTATTTATTATTATTTTATTTCTTTAAAAGTAATTGTGCCCTTTAAAGAAATACCTGGACTTATTTCGACATTACCTTATGCCAGGCTTGTATAATTAACATTAAAAATTATACTAAATTTTTGAATTTTTCCAACTCTTTGAATTAACTTAAAATTATTCCTTTTCCATTTTTAATTAAAATGGTTTCTTCCGCGTGAACTGTTTTTTTACGGTTATATTTTGGAACCACAGTTCAACCATCACTTAATATTTTAACTTCCGGACTTTCTTGTAAAATCATAGGTTCTATACAAATTACCATATTATCTCTTAACAAAATCCCTTTATCTCCTGTATATAAATTGTAAACATTAGGTGCTTCATGAAGTTTTTTTCCAATTCCGTGGCCACAAAATTCCTCTGTTGTAAACATTTTGTTTTCAAAAATAACCTTGGAAATTGCTTTAGAAATATCTCCTATCCTTGCTCCAGGTTTGATTGCATTTATACCGGCATCTATTGCTCTTTTTGCAACAGAAATCAGTTTTTCGTTTTCAAGATTATTTTCTTTTCCAACTGATTTGGAAAAGGCAGAATCTGAATAGTATCCTTTATATTTAACTCCTAAATCTATAGAAATTAAATCCCCTGTTTTTAAAATTCTTTGATCCGGAATTCCGTGAATTAACTCATGATTTAAAGAAGCGCAAATTGTGTTAGGAAAATTTTGGTAACCTAAAAAAGCTGGTTCTGCGTTTCTTTTGATAATTTCATCATAAGCAAGTTTGTCTAGTTGCAATAAAGAAACCCCTTCTTCTATTGCATCATAAACTATTTTTTTTACTTCTGAAAGAATATTTGCTGATTTAGTTATTAATTCTATTTCAAAATCTTTTTTTATCAATTTGCTCATTTTATAAAATTTCTTTAACTATTTTTTGTACTATGAATTCTGGAGTTTGTGTTGCATCTATAGTGATTAACATATTTTTGTCTTTATAATAATCTATTAATACTTTAGTTTCATTATTATAAACTTCTAATCTACGAATAATTGCTTCTTCTTCATCATCTTTTCTTTGTAATAAAACTGTATCGTCATTTTCGCAAAGTAATTGCTTTGCAGAAGGTTTGAAATCAAGATGATAAGTTGCAGAACAAGTAGGGCAATATCTTCTTTTAGAAAGTCTTTGAATAATAACTTCACTTGGAGCTTGTAATAAAATAACATTTTTTATTTGAGAAGTGCTTAAATTTGATAAAAAATCTGCTTGATTAATTGTTCTTGGATAACCATCTAAAATAAAGTTAACGTTTTGTTTGTTTAATTCTTCTAACTTTTCTTTTACTATTTCATTAGTTATATTGTCAGGAACATATCTACCACTTTCAACAATATTTTTTAATTCCAAACCTAATTTAGTTTGGTTTCTAATTGCGGTTCTAAAAATTTCTCCTGTTGATAAATGAATAAAATCAATTTCTTTTGCAAGTAATGATGCAACAGTTCCTTTTCCAACTCCTGGTGCACCTAAAAAAATTATGTTTTTTATCATAATAAATCTCCGTTATTTTTATTTTGTTTAGTAAATGATTTACTAATTTTTCTTCTTTTTTGTGAAATTTTTTCTGATTGTCTTCTTGCTTTAATTTGACCTATTGTTTCTAATGCTGTGGTTATTAAAATAATAATAGAAGTTCCACCAAATGTAATGCTCCGTGGCATTCCAAACATTTGCATAATAGGTTCTAAAGAACCAATTGCTACAAGATAAAATGCAGAGAAAATAGAAAGTCTTAAAACAACAGAAATTAAATAATCTTCTGTTTGTTCTCCTGGTCTTATTCCAGGAATAAAGGTTGAATTTTTTCCAAAATCTTCTGAAATTTTATCCACTCTAGACTGTTGTAATCCCATACCAATTGCAAATAAAAAGGTAATAACTACAAATAGACTAAATCCAATTGGATCAGTTAATCTTAAACTTCTTTCTACAAAATATCTTGTAGATGAAGTGTATGGATCAAGAAGTCCTACTATTAAAGTTGGTAAAGATAAAACAATTAAAGAAAAAATGATTGGCATAACACCTGCTGGATTTACTTTAATTGGTAATACTGAAATATCTTTAACATTTTTAGTCATTCCAGATCCTGTTTGTTGAATAGGTATTTTTCTTTCTGCAGTATAAACATATGCAACTATAAAAATTAAAACTAAAAAACCAATAATATAAACTCCAAAGAAAATTATATTACTAATCAAAGAGTCTGAATTAGATCCTGAAATAAAGTAATTAAAGGCTCCTTTTAATTTACTTGGTAAGCGTGTTGCAATTCCTGTAAAAATTAAAAGGGAAGTCCCATTACCAACTCCTTTTTCAGTAATTTGTTCTCCTAAAAATAAAGAAAACAAAGAACCGCTAATAAGTATACAAGGTAAAATAAAGTATTTATAATAAGCTGCATTGTTGCTTAAATATACAAAACTTTGTGCTCCTAAATTAGCATCAAACAATGTTCTAATTAAAAAAATTGATTGAGCTATAGCTATAAAAATAGTTAAAAGTCTTGTAATAATATTTATTTTACGTCTACCTAGCGGTCCTGATTGACTTAACCTATGAACTGGTGGAAATAATTTAGTTTGAGCAACCATCATAATTAAAGATGCTGTTATGAATGGTCCTATTCCTAAGGCTACTATTGAAAAGTTAGTTAACCCACCACCACCTACAATATTAATTATTCCTAAAAATGAATTAGAATCTAAAGAAGCATTTTTATTTATAGATACACCAGGTAATGTGATTGTACCTGCTATAACAAAAATAGCTAAAATTCATATAGAAAATAATATTTTTTTAGTTAAGATTTTTTCTTTGGAAAATGTTTGAATTTTATGTTTTATATTTAAATAGATTTTTGAAAAGATTAATCCTATCCAGTTTAATACTTTTTTTAATCTATAAAACATCTTAAACCAATTCTACTTTTCCACCTAATTTTTCTACCGCTTCTTTTGCTGAGTTTGAAACGGCATTAACTTCTATAAATATTTTTTTAGTTAATGTACCTGAAGATAATAATTTTACAGGCATTGTTTTTCTTCTTGCTAATCTAGTTTCAAATAACATTTCTAATGTTACTTTGTCACCATCTTTAAATGTAGCATCTAATTTTTCTAATGATATAACTTGATATTCAACTTTATTAACATTGTTAAAACCGATTTTTGGTAAACGTCTGAAGAGAGGGTTTTGTCCTCCTTCAAATCCAGGTCTTACAGTTCCACGTTTTGTTTGTCCTGATTGTCCTCTACCAGCTTGTTTTCCTTTACCAGCTGCATGTCCACGACCTTTACGGTGTTTTTCTTTTCTTGAACCTTCAGTGTATTGTAATGTATGTAATTTATATGACATTTTTCCTCCTGGACTATTTATTGCTTAACAAATCTTCTACTTTAATATCTCT
This sequence comes from Mycoplasma sp. 613B, assembly GCF_054343485.1. NCBI lineage: Bacteria > Bacillati > Mycoplasmatota > Mollicutes > Mycoplasmatales > Mycoplasmataceae > Mycoplasma > Mycoplasma sp. 613B. The sequence continues at coordinate 9,031 of NZ_JBTGVH010000021.1, forward strand.
TAATTCAGCAATTTTTTCTACTGTTCTAAGATTTTGTAAAGCAATGATTGTTGCTCTAACGATATTAGCTTTTGTTCTTGAACCATAAGTTTTAGTATAAATGTTTGAATATCCTGCTAATTCTACAACTGCACGAACTGTACCAGATGCTATAATTCCTTTTCCTTTTGGAGCTGGTTTTAATAGTACTTTAGATGCTAAGAATTTTTGTTTAATTTCATGTGGTACTGTTGCAGCTTCTTCTACCACTGGAACAGTTATTAAATTGTTTTGTGCATCTTTAACTGCTTTTTTAATAGCATCTTGCACTTCATTAGCTTTTCCGTGACCAAAACCAACTTTTCCTTTTTTATTACCAACCACTACATATGCTGAGAAAGAAAATCTTCTCCCTCCTTTAACAACAGTAGTTACCCTTGCAACATCAATTACTTTTTCTTCGAATTCATTTTGGAAAGGTTGTTTGTTAAATTCTTTTTTTGGTCTTGAAAATTTACGATTATTATTAGATGTTTTTGAATCTTTGTCTTTAGAATGGAAGTGTTTTTTTGGTTCTCTTGAAGATTCTATTTTTTTAGTTGGAGTTGCTTTTTTAACAACTTCTTTTTTAATTTCTTTATTTTCCATTATTAAAATTTAACTCCTTCATTTCTAACTGCTTCTGCAAATGCTTTTACTCTTCCATGATAAATATAACCTGAACGATCAAATACAATTGATTCAATTTTTAATTCTTTAATTTTTTGTCCCATTAATTTTCCAAGTATTTCAGCTACTTTAATATTTCCGCTATATTCTTTATGTTTTAAAGTTGAAACAGATGCTATTGTTACTCCTTTAGTATCATCTATTAATTGTGCATAAAAGTTTGTTAGTGATTTGAAAACTGATAAACGTGGTTTGGTTGCTGTACCTAAAACTAATTTAGATTTAATTCTATGATGTTTTTTAATTCTAGCTTTATTTCTTGATAATTGAGCCATTGATAATACCTCGCTTCTATTATAAAATTATTTAGAAGCTTTTTTCCCTTCTTTACGTCTAATGTTTTCATTTTTATACATAATACCTTTTCCTGAATAAGGATTAGGTTTTCTAACACTTCTAATAACAGCAGCTAATTGTCCAACTTGTTGTTTATCAATACCAGAAACAATTATAGAAACTGGTTTTGGAACTTCTACTTTTAAAGTATTTGGAACATCTATTAATACAGGGTGTGAATATCCTGCTAAAATTTCAATTTGGTTACCTTTTAATGTAGCTTTGTAACCAACACCTTTAATTTCTATTTCTTTTGAAAAACCAGAGGTTACACCTTTAATCATTCCTGCAAGTAAGGAATTGGTTGTACCATGTAATTGCTTTGTATGTTTTTCTTCGTTTAATCTTTCTGTTGTAACTTGATTATTTTCTATTTTAATTTTGATTAAATTAGAAAATTCTCTTTCTAATTGTCCTAATTTACCTTTAACAGTAACTAAATTATTATTAACTAATACTTCTGTTCCTTCTGGAACTAATAAAACTCTTTTTCCTACTCTAGACATAAATTATCAAATGAAGGCGATAATTTCACCACCAACATTTTCCTTTCTAGCTTCTTTATCAGTTAATAAACCTTTAGATGTAGAAACAATAACTGTTCCATATCCTGAAAGTACTTTTGGTAAATCTCCAACAGATGAATAAACTTTTAATCCTGGTTTTGAAACTCTTTTAATTCCGGTAATAGCACTTGTTGTACCTTTATATTTTAATTCTACAACAAGTTTTTTTTCTACACCTTCTCCTTGAGTTTCAAAATTTTGAATATAACCTTCTTTTTTGAAGATTTCTAAAATTTTGTGTTTTTTATTAGAATGTGGGATTTCAACAAATTTGTGTTTTCTCATAAATGCATTTTTGATTCTTACAATCATATCTGCAATTGGATCTGTAATTATAGCCATAATTATCAACTCGCTTTCTTAATACCAGGAATTTTTCCTTCATGTGCTAATTTTCTAAAACAAATACGACAGATTTTAAATTTTCTTAAAACAGCATGTGGACGACCACATAATTCACATCTTGTATATTCTCTAACTTTGAATTTTTTATGTTTTTTAGCTTTTGCTTTTAATGATGTTTTTGCCATTTTACTCCTATTTTTCTGCCTTACCAAAAGGCATTCCTAATTGTTCTAATAAAAATTTTGCTTCTTTATCTGTATTTGCTGTTGTAACAATAATTACATCCAATCCCTTAATTTTTCTAATTTTATCGAAACTAATTTCTGGAAAAATAATTTCTTCTTTAATTCCTAATGAATAATTTCCTCTTCCATCAAAAGCTTTAGGATTTACACCTCTAAAGTCTCTAATTCTTGGAATTGCTACATTAATTAATTTATCTAAGAATTCTCACATTCTTTCTCTTCTTAATGTAACTTTTGCTCCCATTGGCATTCCTTCACGTAATTTTCATGAAGCTAATGATTTTTTAGCAACTGTTTGATAAGGTTTTTGCCCTGAAATTAATGCCATTTCATTCATAACTTCTTCTATAGCTTTAGAATTAGTTACTTCTTTTCCAGCTGTCATATTTAAAACAATTTTTTCAATTTTAGGTAATTGCATTACAGATGTATAAGCAAATTTTTCTTGTAAATTCTTTTTAACTTGTTTTTCGTATTTTTCTTTTAATGTCATCTTTATAAAATTACCTTTCTAACTAAATTGTTTTCCCTGTTTTTTTAACAAAACGCACTTTTTTATTATTTACCATTTTGTAACCTATTTTTGAATATTGAGCTGGTTTATCTTTAGTAGCTTTTTTAACTAATAAAGATACTTTTGAAACGTGTAATGGGAATTCAACAACCTCAATTGAACCTTCACTTCTTGATTGTGATGGTTTGTGGTGTTTAGTTTTTTTATTAATATCTTTAATTTTAACTTCTTGTGTTTTTGGATAAACTTCTAAAACTTGACCAATTTTTCCTTTATGTGATCCTGAAATAACTATTACTTCATCATTTTTTCTAATTTTCATATCAATAATTATTCCTTTCTATAAAACCTCTGGTGCAAGTGAAACAATTTTGGAATATCCTTTGTCTCTTATTTCTCTAGCTATTGGACCAAAAACACGTGTTCCTCTTGGAGAACCATCTTCTTTAATAATAACAACTGCATTGTCATCAAATTTTATATGTGAACCATTTTTTCTTTTGATTCCATAAGTTGAACGAACAATAACTGCTTTCACAACTTGTCCTTCTTTTACAATTCCGTTTGGAAGAGCTTTTTTAACTGAACAAACTATCACATCACCAATATTTGAAGTTTTTTTAACTGAACCACCTAAGTTTCTAATTAAACCCACTTCTTTTGCACCTGAGTTATCTGCAACAACTAATCTTGAGAGTTCTTGAACCATTATTTAGCTCCTTCTTTTGCTTTTTCACGAATTTCAACTAATCTAAATGTTTTAGTTTTTGAAAAAGGTCTTGTTTCACTGATTTTAACAATATCTCCTAAAGAAGCTTCTTCTTTTTCATCGTGAGTTGCAAATTTCTTAGTAACTTTAAATCTTTTTCCATATAAAGGGTGTTTAACATAAGAATCTACTGCAACAATAATTGTTTTTTGATTCTTATCAGAAACAACAGTACCAATTAATGTTTTCTTTGTATTTTTTCTTTCCATTATTTTCCACCTTTATCATTGTTTTCTTTTTGTTGTATAGCTGTTAAAACTCTGGCAATATTTTTTCTAATTTCTTTGATTTGATGAGTTTTATCTAAACGTGATGTAGCATTTTTAAATCTTAAAGAAAATAACTCAGCTTTGTGTTCAGCTACTAATTGTTTTAGTTCTGAAAGAGATTTGTTTTTTAATTCTTTAAATTCCATTATTCATCCCCTTCTTCATTTGCTTTAACTATTTTTCATTTTACTGGTAATTTATGTCCACCAAGTCTTAAAGCATCTCTAGCTATTTCTTCTTTTACTCCTGAAACTTCAAACATCATTGTATTAACTTTTACAACTGCTACTCACTTTTCAGGAGAACCTTTACCAGATCCCATACGTACTCCGATAGGTTTAGAAGTTAATGATAAGTGAGGGAAAATTCTAATATGAACATCTCCTTCACGACCCATTCTTCTTGTGATAGCAATCCTTGCAGATTCAATTTGTCTAGCTGTTACTCAAGCAGAAGTTGTTGCTTGTAAACCAAACTCTCCAAATGAAACTTTATTTCCTTTATGTGCTTCTCTTTTATCGTGTGAAATTCTAAAATTTCTTCTATATTTGGTTCTTTTTGGTTGTAACATTATTTATCACCCTCTTTAACCTCTCCTAAAGAAATTCATACTTTCACTCCTAAAGCACCATAAGTTGTATGAGCTGTTGCTTGAGCATAATCAACATTTTGTCTTAAAGTGTGTAATTTCATTTCTCCTTCAGAATATCCTTCTGCACGAGCCATTTCCACACCGTTTAATCTACCAGAAACTTGAGTTTTAATTCCTTTAGCTCCTGCTTTTAAAGCAACTTTAATTCCAAATTTTTGAGCTACTCTAAATGATCCTCTGTTTTCTAATTTAATAGCTATTTGTTCAGCTACTAATCTTGCGTTTAATTCCGGTTTTTGAATTTCAACAACATCAATTGATAAATTTAATTTTTTATTTTTAACAAATTTTTGAATATCTGTTGTCATTTTTTTAACATTTTCTCCACCTTGACCTAATACTACACCAGGTTTAGCTGTATGAATTGTTAAAGTAACTTTATTGTTTTGATCTCTTCTAATTTCAACTTGTCCTATTTGATAATCTCTAACAAATTTTTCAACATATTCTCTAATTTTTACATCTTCTAATAAGTAAGTAGCAAAATTAGCTTTATCAGCAAATCAATTTACATTATGTTTTTTAGTAATACCGTATCTAAAACCATTTGGATTAACTTTTTGTCCCATAAAATTTTCCTACTTTCTTTCCTCTACTGTTATTGATAAATGTGATGTTCTTTTTAAAATTGAATATGCTGTTCCTTTAGATCTTGGTTGAAATCTTTTGTATGTAGGTCCTTCATTAACTTGAACTGAACTTACAAATAAATTATCACCATCCATACCAAAGTTATTAATTGCATTAGCAATTGCTGAATTTAATAATTTAATAAATAATTTTGATGCTTTTTTATTTGTGTTATGTAGGATTGATAGTGCTTCTGTTGTATTTTTATAACGGAATAAATCTGCTACTAAACGAGCTTTTTGAGCAGATACTCTTTGCATTTTAACACTTGCTATTGCTTTTTGCATTATTTTTTCTTCCCTTTATCAGCACCATGACCTGTATAGGTTCTTGTTGGAGAAAATTCTCCTAATTTATGTCCTACCATATCATCTGTTACAAAAACATCATTAAATATTTTTCCATTATGAACTTGGAATGTTAGTCCTACAAATTGAGGAAAGATTGTTGATCTTCTAGATCATGTTTTAATTGGTTTTTTATTTTTTTGTTCATTCATTAATTCAACTTTTTTTAATAAAGATGTATCAGCGAATGGACCTTTTTTAAGTGATCTAGCCATTATTTACTTTCCTTTCTTCTTCTTATAATTAATTTTGTTGAAGATTTCTTATTATTTCTTGTTTTAACACCAAGAGCTTTTTTACCTCATGGAGTTAATGGAGATTTTCTACCAATAGGTTGTTTCCCTTCTCCCCCTCCATGTGGGTGATCAATTGGGTTCATTACAGATCCACGAACAGTAGGTCTAATACCTAAATGTCTATTTCTTCCTGCTTTACCAATGTTAACTAATGAATGTTCTTCATTACCTACAACTCCAATGGTTGCTCTACATTTTGCTAAAATTCTTCTATATTCACCTGATTTTAGTCTTAAAACTACGTATTTTCCATCTTCATCTTTTCCTTGGATTTGTGCAGAAGACCCAGCTGAACGAGCGATAATTCCTCCACCTCCAGGTTGCATTTCGATGTTATGAACAACTGTACCTTCAGGAATATTTGATAAAGGTAATGAGTTACCTACTAAAATATCAACTTGTTCACCTGAAATAACTTTTTGTCCAACCTTAATATCTTTAGGTGATAAAATATAACGTTTTTCACCATCTGCATAAACAACTAAAGAAATATTAGCTGATCTATTTGGATCGTATTCAATAGATTTAATTGTTCCAAAAATATTATCTTTATTTCTTTTGAAATCAATAATACGATATTTTCTTTTATTTCTTCCACCTTTGTGACGTGTAGTTATTTTTCCTTGATTGTTTCTACCTGATTTTTTAGGTAATGTAACTAATAAGCTTTTTTCAGGTTCGTGTCCTGATAAATTTTGCTTGTAATCAAGGGTAGACATACCACGACGACCATTTGAAGTTGGTTTATAATGTTTAATCGCCATTTTCTCTCCTTATTTTATTAATAACTTTAAAATATTGTTTTTCTTTAAAGTTCTATGAATTATTTTTTTTCTTTATTTTTTTTAGCTGCTATTTTTTCTGCAACTTTTTTATCAACTTCTGATGCTGATTTAGAAACTTTTGTTTCTTTTTTAGTTTCTTCCACTACATTTGTTTGTTCTTCTGGTGCTGGTGATTCTAAATCTTCATTTAGAACAGCAATTGTGTGTCCTTCAACTAAAGTAACAATAGCTTTTTTGAAAGAATTTGTAAATCCTTGATATCTACCTAATTTTGCAGGTTTTTTTGGAACATTAAAAATATTTACTTTTTCTACTTTAACATTAAAAATATATTCAACTGCTTTTTTAACTTCACTTCTGTTAGTTCTTCTATCAACAGCAAAAACATATGTTCCTGAACTCATTTGTAAATAACTTTTTTCAGTTAAAATTGGGTATTTGATTATTTCATTAATATTCATTATTTAACCAACCCTTCTAAATATTTAATATCATCTTGGCTTAAAATCAAGATATCTGCTTTTACTAAGTCTTCTATTAATAATGAAGTAACTTTTGTCACTTTTACATTTTGAAGATTTCTTGCAGAAATATAAACTTTTTCATCATTTGAAACTACTAAAATATTTCTTAATTTTTCTACTTGTAAATCTTTTAGTTTAGAAACAATTTCTTTTGTTGAATATTTTTCAACTTTTATTTCCTCTACTATAACTTGTTTGTTTTTAGCTAATTGTGATAAAGAACTTAATAAAGCTAATTGTCTAACTTTTTTATTAACTTTTAAATTATAATTTCTTTCCACTGTAGGTCCAAAAGCTCTTCCACCACCTACTCAAATTGGTGATCTCATAGAACCAGCTCTTGCTCTACCTGTACCTTTTTGTCTTCAAGGTTTTTTACCAGTACCACTTACTTCAGCTCTATTTTTTACTTTATGTGTTCCTTGTCTTCTTGAAGCTCTTTCAGCAATAATTGAATCAAATACAGCTTGTTGATTAAATGTTTCAATTCCAAAAACTTCTTTTGGTAATTTAACTTCTTTTCTTACTAATGGAGTATCAACTTTTTTTGATGTTTTAACTTCTACTTTTTTAGTTGTTTTAGAAACAGGTTTTTTTGTCGATGTTTCTTTTTTAGAAGTTGTTGATGTTTTTTTAACAACCTTTTCCATTATTTATCTCCTTCTGCTTTATCTTCAGCTGCTTTTAATAATTCTTTCATTTCTTTTACTGACATTTCCATATGTAGTTCTACATTATATTTTTTAGCTAATTCAAATAAATGATTTTTTTCTAAAGCCTCTTTTAGGTTAACTAATTGCACAGGTGTTTTAGAAGGTAATTGTTTAACAGCTTCTTTTAGAATAACAAATGATTTTTTAGGTCCAGGAACTGAACCTTTAACTATAATTAAATTATTTTCTAAATCAATGCTTAAGATTTCAAGATTTTGAACTGTTCTTTTTACATTTCCTAATTGTCCAGGCATTGTCATACCTTTAACAACTTTGTTTCCTGAAATATCTCCTAAAGATCCTGTTTGTCTTAATGGTTGTGATCCACCACCACCACCGTGTGATTTAGGTCCGATTGCTTGGTTATGTCTTTTAATTGTTCCAGCAAATCCTTTTCCTTTTGATGTTCCTGTAACATCGATTAATTCACCTACTGAAAAAATAGATAAATCAACTGATTGTCCAAGTTCAAATCCAACCATTTCTCTAATTTCTTTTACGAAGCGCTTAGGTGCTGTGTTAGATTTTTTAAAATGACCTTGTTCTGATTTGTTTTGTCTAGAAACTTTCTTGTCTTCTAAACCTAATTGTAATGCATTGTAGCCATCTTTTTCTTTTGAAAAAACTTGTGTTACAACATTTGGTTTAACTTCAATAACTGTTACTGGTAATAAAATACCTGAATCAGCATATAGTTGAGTCATTCCAACTTTTTTTCCTAAGATTCCTTTCATCTTGGATCCTCCTTATTTTATTTATTTAGTATCTATAAGTATTTGAGCACCTACTGGTAATTCAACTCTCTTAATTTTGTCTAATACTTCTTTTGAAAATTTGTTTAAAACAATTAATCTTTGATGTGTTCTACTTTCAAATTGTTCACGTGATGTTTTATTAACATGAACTGAACGTAAAATAGTAAATACTTCTCTTTTTGTAGGTAATGGTACTGGACCACTAAAATCTACTTTTAATTCTTTTAATAAATTTACTAACTTAAGTGATGCATTATCAACTATTTTATGATCAAATGCTTTTAATTTAATTTTTAACTTATTTTCCATTAAAATTGTTGTCCTTTCTGTTCTTTTTTTGATGAACTAGACTCCACATAAAAACCGTTACTCTGCTAACAACTAATTTCGGAGTATCGCAACCTTATGTTTCAACGTCTAAATTTACTTTTAAATTATACTACATTTTTTAAAAAAGTGAATTAAAAAATAATAAAAAAACTCCTCTAAGGAGCAAATAGTTCTTTCAAAACTGAATAGCAAATTACTTCTCAAATTAAATTAAATACCT
>NZ_JBTGVH010000022.1:0-16290 GCF_054343485.1 Mycoplasma sp. 613B
TATCATTAAATTAACACATATTTATAAAAAGTGACATTTTATATCTGTAATTACAAAAAATAAAATAACTTTCTTTATTTTTTATTAATTTCTATAAAAAAACGAAAATAATTCTTTTATTGAATTTATTTTCAATAATAAAGAAATAGTTTTTTAAAAAAGTATTATAATTTTTATTATTAAATAAATAAGGAGAAAAAATGTTTTTTCAAAAAGAATTAGAAAATAAAATTGATATAAAAAACAAAGAATTAAAATCAAAAAAAACCATTTTACTAATAGATGGAGAAGATCAAAGATCTATTGATGCGGCGGAAAAATTAGTTAATACTGATTTAGTAAATGTTATTTTACTTGTAAATAAAGAAAATAAAAATGTTTCTTCTAAAATTCAACAAGAAGTAATTAGTTCTTCTAAAAAGGAAAAATACGCAAAATTATTTTTTGAAGCAAGAAATGGAAAAGAAACAATGGAATCTGCTCAAAAAAGTTTAGAAAGCAATCCTTTTTATGGAATGATGATGTTAAAAAACAAAGAAGTAGATGGTGTAGTTGGTGGTTTAAATTACACAACAGCCAATATTTTAAGAGCTGGTTTTAAAGTGATTGGTCCTAAAAAAGGAATAAAAACTATTTCATCTGCTATGATAATGCATAAGGAAAATGAAAAATTTATTTTTTCAGATATATCTGTAAATATAAAACCAAATTCAGATCAGTTGGCTGAAATTGGTTTAAATGCAAAAGAATTTGCAAAAAATTTAGGAATAGAACCAAAAATTGCTTTCCTTTCTTTTTCAACAGATGGTTCAGCTGTTAGTGATGAATCTAAATTAAGCTCAGAAGCAACTATTAAATTTAATGAATTAAGTAGTGATGTTAAAGCTATTGGTGAAATTCAATTCGATGCCGCTATTAGCGAAAACGTAAGAAAAGCTAAATATAAAAAAGAGTCATATGACGGACAAACTAATGTGTTTATATTCCCTAATTTAGATGCAGGAAATATAGGATATAAAATAGCACAAAGACTTGGAAATTATGGAGCAATTGGTCCAGTTATTACAGGTATTGCAGAACCTGTAAATGATTTATCTAGAGGATCAACTGTAGAAGACGTTTATAACACAGTTTTAATTACAACATTACAGACTTTTAAAGAGGAAAAATAATATGAATAAAAAAATATTAGTAATAAATGCTGGTTCTTCATCAATGAAATGATCATTATTTAATAAAGAAGATTTTAAAGTTATAGCTTCAGGAATCGCAGAAAGAGTTGGGATAGCTAATTCTTTTATTAAAATGTCATTTGGTGATAATGATATTAAAAAAGAAGTTGAAATGCAAAATCATAAAGAAGCAGCAAATAAAACACTTGATTTATGACAAGAAAATAAAATTATTAATTCTTTAGATGAAATTGAGTTAATCGGATTTAGAGTAGTTCATGGTGGTGAATATTTTAAAGATTCTACAAAATTAACAAAAGAAGCAATTGAATTAATAGATGAATGTTCAAAATTTGCTCCATTACATAATCCTGGAGCAATCCAAGCAATTAAAGCTATGCAAGAAGTTTTACCTAATGCTAAAATGAGTGCTAGTTTTGACACAGCCTTCCATACTTCTATTCCTGATATTAATTCAAAATACGGGATTAATAAAGAATTTGCAGAAAAATACGGCATTAAAAAATATGGAATGCATGGAATTAGTCATAAATTTATTACATTAAAATTAGAAAAAATTTTAAATAAAGAAAAAATAAATTTTGTTAATTTACATATAGGAAATGGAGCATCTTTATGTGCTATTAAAGATTCTAAATCATTTGATACATCTATGGGATTTACTCCATTAGCGGGCATAATGATGGGAACAAGAAGTGGAGATATAGATCCGGCGATTCATGAATATGCAACCGAAGCTGCTAATATTTCTTTAAAAGAATTTACCAATTTATTAAATAAACAATCTGGATTATTAGGTGTTTCTGGTATTTCATCTGATATGAGAGATTTGGTTCAAAGATACAAAGAAAATGATCAAAATGTAATTTTTACTTTAAATTTATATATTCAAAAAATTGTAGATTATTTAGTTAACTACATTAATAAAGTTGGTAAAAAAATAGATGCATTAGTTTTTACAGCAGGAATTGGTGAAAATTCTAGTTTTATTAGAGAATTAGTTATTGAAAAATTAACCTTACCAAATTTAAATATTGAACTGGATAAAGATAAAAATAATGTTTCACCTTCAGAAATTAAAGATTATACATTAATTTCTTCTTCTAAATCCGACATTCCTGTTTATGTAATAAGAACTAATGAAGAATTACTTATTGCACAAGACGCATTAAAATTATATGAATAAAGCAATATTTGCAGGTAGTTTTGATCCTTTTCACGAAGGGCATTTAAATATTTTACAAAAAGCTTTAAAAGTATTTGATTTTATATATGTTGTAATAACTAGAAATCCAGATAAAAAGCAAATAAGTTCATTTCAAGAAAAAAAATCAATAGTTCAGCAAAAAATAGATAAACTTAAAAATGTAGAAATATTGATTAACGATAAAGAGTTGACTGCAGAATTTGCAAAAAAACTAGATGTTAAATTTTTAATAAGAGCAGCAAGAAATGATATAGACTTTAGTTATGAATTAGAACTTGCATATGGAAATAAAGAAATTTACAGCGAATTAGAAACAATTTTATTTTTTCCAGATGAAAAAAACCGAGAAATAAGTTCAACATTAGAAAGACATAAAAAAATTTATGATAAAGGATTTTAGATGTGAAAATTTATAGTATCTTCTTCAAAAAAAGAAAATTGATATTTTCATAAAGGAAAAGAAATTTGTTTTATAGGTAGATCTAATGTTGGTAAATCTTCTTTAATAAACGCTCTTGCAAACACAAAAATAGCAAAAACTTCAAATACTCCCGGTAGAACACAATTAATTAATTTTTTTGAAAACAACAACCAAAAAATAATCGTGGATTTACCTGGTTATGGATATGCTAAAATGTCAAAATCTCTTTCTGAAAAAATGTTCAATATGATTGAAGAATATTTTACTTTTAGGGAAAATTTAGATACTACTTTTTTACTTTTTGATTCTAGAATTGGATTAACTGATAATGACAAAAGTATGTTAGAATTTTTAGAATTTTTAAATAAAAAAATTATTTTAGTTGCAACTAAAATAGACAAATTAAACCAGTCACAATTATATAAAGTCAAAAAAGAAATCGAATTACTAAATAAATATGAATGTTTTTTTGTTTCTTCAACAAAAAAGAAAAATTTAAATTTATTAATTCAAAAAATGGATGAAATTTTAATGTAAAATAAAATCTATTTAATTGATATAATTTTATTAGTAGGATTATTTGTTCATAAAAAATCATCTTAGTTGAATATCAAAACAAATTTTACTACTGATTTAATTTATATAAAGTTAAACATAATTTAATAATATAAATATAAAAAAAAGAAAGGAAAATTATGGCAAATTTATTTAATCCAAATAATAACAATGAACCAAAAGGATTTGAACCTACAGTTGATAATAGTGCAAAAAAACCTGTTTGTTCAGTAGCGGCAAAAGTATTTTTCTGAGTTTTTGGAACATTACTTCTATTTTTTGCACCAATTTATTTCTTAGTTAAAAGAAATGGATTTTTAAGACAACAAAATGAAATCAATGAGGCAGCTGGTACAATCGAAACTCAATTAGCTAAACGTAGTGATACATTAATAAAATTAGTAGATCAAGTTAAATCACACAAAAATTTTGAACAATCTATTCTTACTGATGTAACTAAATTAAGAAATATGACTAAAAGTATTGATAATGCTTCTCAAGTAGAAGGTTTAACTAATTCAGTTTTAGGTAGATTGATTGCTGTTTCAGAAAACTATCCAGATTTAAAAACATCAGCACTTTATGGTGAATTAATGGAACAAACAAGTTATTTAGAAAGAGAAATAGCTGCAGCAAGAAGACTATATAATAGTAAAGTTAACACATTTAACACTTCTATTTTGGTTTTCCCAGCAACAGTTATATCAAGTTCATTACACTTAGAAACTTATCCATTATTCCAAGCAAGCGCACAACAAAGACAAGATGTTTCTATGAAAGATTTATAAAATTAGATGAAAACAATAGACAATTATAAAACATTTTCAGAGTTTCAACATATTTCAAAAGAAACAATTTATCCATTTATTAAAAATACAATAGATGAAACTTTTGATAAGACAAAAGATTTACAAGAAAAAATAAAAAAAGCACATTTAATTTTTTCTATTTTTATAATCACAACACTAGTTTTACTTGGATTATCTATTTTATTTGTTGTTATTTGATTACTTCAAAAAAATGTTTCTTTAACAGTAGCTGCATTAGTTTTCTTTGTTTTAGGTTTAATAAGTTCTTTGGTAGCTTCAATATTTATGAAGAAAAAGAAAAATTTAATTTTGATGCTTCAACTTGAAATTCAAAAAAACCTCAATGTTCCTTCTATTTATAAAGAAAGCATTAAAGTTTTAGATGAAACCTATGATTATAAAATAAATAAAGAAATTGACGAAAGTAATAATTTTAGTTTAGATAAAAGACACATTGAAGAAGTTCAAAGTGATTTAGCAAGAAGCTATGATAAAGTTGTTTTAGAAAGCAAAACATCAATTAAAAGAGTTTTAATTAATCAAAAATATCCTGTTGTTTTTTTAAACTTAAAATGAAAATGTATTGATTATGCTAAGAAAAAAGGGGATAACGATAGAGTTACATACGTAGATAACGGTATTATGCAAATCGATACAACAGTGCTTGGTGATAAAGGTTTTGCCTTTGAATTATTTAGATCATCTTTTTTTAGTAAAAAAAACATAGAGAAATTAGAAAATAAAGATTTTGTTAAAACATTTTCTCCACGTTCAAATAACGAATTAAAAATAAGACAAATGTATACACCTCTTGCAATGGAACTATCACTAAAGAGATATCATGATAAAAACGGTGTTCAAATTACAGGATTACATTTATTATCATCAGGATCTAGAATTTATTATACTTATAATTGTAGTTTTGGTTTTATGGAACTAGATTTTCCAAAATCATCTGATAAAGTTAAAATTTTAAATAAAGTTTATAATGATATATTAGTTGATGTTTATTCTCTATATTATCTAATTTCATTGATTAATAATACTACACTTTATTTACAATAATAAAAAAATGAGATTTAAGTATCTCATTTTTTATTTTCCAAATTTAAATAAACAAATATCGCCATCTTGCATTTCGTAATTTTTTCCTTCTAGACGCATTTTTCCTTGTTCTTTAGCGTTTTTTTCACCACCATTATCAATATAATCACTATAACTAATTATTTCTGCTTTTATGAATTTTTTTTCAAAATCGCTATGAATAATTCCTGCACATTGTGGTGCAAACATTCCTTTGGTGAAAGTTCAAGCCCTAACTTCTTTAACACCTGCTGTAAAATAAGTTGCTAAATTTAAAAGCTTAAATGCTTCTCTTGTTAAAATTTCAAGTCCTGAATATTCTAGTTTATATTCATCTAGAAATATTTGTTTATCTTCGTCATTTAATAAACTAATTTCATATTCTAATTGGATAGAAATAGGAAGTAATAAATTATTGTAAGAATCAACAAGAGTTTTAAGATTATAAAAATGCTTATTATTCAAAGGATTTTCTATATCTTCTTGAGAGATATTTCCAACATATAATATAGGTTTTAATGTTAATAACTGGTAACCTTTGACAATTTTTAATTCTTCTTCTGATAAATTAACGTTTCTTGCTGGAATATTATTATCAAATGCTTTTTTGAGTTTTAAAGCAACTTGATATTCCGCCTTTACATCTTTATCACTACTATTGAGTGCTTTCTTTTCTACCCTTTTAATTACATTTTCAATTACTTGCATATCAGCAAGTAATAATTCTAAATTAATTACTTCCACATCGTTTTTAGGATTTATTTCATTTGCAACATGTAAAATATCTTTGTTTTCAAAGCAACGAACAACTTGAATAATTGCATCTACTTCTCTTATATTAGATAAAAATTTATTACCAAGACCTTCTCCTTTAGAAGCTCCTGATACTAACCCTGCTATATCAACGAAAGTAAAGGTTGTTGGCAAGATTCTTTCAGGATTAACAAATTTTGCAATTTCGTTTAATCTTTTATCTTTTAATTCAACTATTGAAATATTTGGTTCAATAGTTGTAAAAGCATAATTTGCTGATTCAGCTTGCACTTTTGTTAATGCAGAAAACAAAGTGGATTTTCCTACGTTAGGTAATCCAACTATTCCGGCTTTTAATGACATATTTCTCCTTTAAAAAATCTTTAGAGTATTGCTCTAAAGATTTTTATATTATTTTCTAATTCTTTCAGATACGAATGGTAATAATGCAATAATTCTTGCTCTTTTGATAGCTGTAGATAATAATCTTTGATGTCTAGAACATGTACCAGTTAATCTTGAAGGATGAATTTTTCCATGACTACTAATATATTTTTTAAGTAATTCTGTGTTTTTGTAATCAATATATTGCATTGATTCTAAACAAAAATTACAAGGTCTTTTTTTGAATTGTTTTTTTACTTTACGATTAATCATTTTTCTCCTTAGTTAATTATAAAAAACTTTCAACATCTCAATCTGTTTCTTCTTCATCATCATTTAAAGTAGTTTTTTCTACATTATTTTTTGATGAATATTCTGAATTATTTACAGTTGAAAATGTTGGTTCTGCAGGATTTGTTGCTGAAACAGAAGGGTTATTATTAATATTTTTTCTTCTATTTTCGCTTTCTTGCTTGCTTTCTAATAAAGTTACATTTTCAGCAGAAACTTCATTTGAAGTAACGTTTTGTCCTTGATTATTAACAAAACTATTTGTAGCAAAGGAACCTTCCACAAGGATTCTAGAACCTTTTGATGCATTTCTTGCTAAAAATTCAGCACTATTTCTTCAAACTACAACAGGTATAAAATCAGTAATTTCATTGCCATCATTAGTTGAATATCTTCTTGATACAGCAACTGTTAATCTTAAATAACTAATATTAGATTTAGTTTTATTTAATTCTAAATTATTCGCTATTCTTCCTATTAATATAACTTTATTCATTGCAAACTCCCTTATTATTCTTTATTTTCAGTTTTTTTTGTAACTCTTGTTCTTTTAACAACTTTTTTTTCTTCAGCTTTTGTTTCTTTATTTTGTTCTGAATTTTCAGAATTAGAATTTTCTTTTGAGTTTTGTTGATTTTTAAAGAATGAAAGTTTACGTTTTTTAGGTTTTACTTTTCTATTTAAACCTTTTTCTGTGTCTAAGTTAACAACAAGACTTCTTCAAATTGTTTTTTGAATGTTTGTTTTTCTAACAAATTCAGCAATTTTGCTTTCTTCTGATTCTACATTCATTAAAACAAAAATTCCTGTTTTAGATTTATTGATTGGATAAGCTAACTCAGTTCTTTCTAATTTGTCTACACTTTTAACACCATTTGAAAAAACTTCTTTTGCAATTTTTTCTGCTAATGCAACATCTTCTGTTGGTGCTAAAATTAGCATAATTTCGTATTTTGCCATTTTGGCTCCTTTCGGTCATCAGGATCTTTTTTCAAGATCAAGGAGTATATATTAGAAATACTCTTTTGAATTATATAATATTTTGCTTAATTATCTATTAAATTTGTAAAAAGATTTTACTTAAACATATTTTCTTATACAAAATATAATACATTTTTTTATTATATATTAATTAAAAAGTGTTATAATTAAATAGTTACTTGTGTAACCATTCTAAAAAGGTAGTGACTAAAAAGTCCAATCATTTATAAAATGAACCTCAAAGATGAGCCATATGAGGAGGAAGCATGTTTGCAATAATCAAAACTGGTGGAAAACAACTTATTGTTAAATCAGGAGATACAATTTTTATTGAAAAAATTGATGGAAACGAAGGAGACAAAGTTTCTTTTAACGAAGTTCTTGTTCTTGATAAAAAAGTTGGAACACCTTTTGTTAAAGGTGCAGTTGTTGAAGGTGTAATTGAAAAACAAGGAAAAGCTAAAAAAATCGTTGTTTATCGTCACAACCCTAAATCAACTCATAAAAGAAAATTAGGTCATCGTCAACCTTATACTCGTGTAAAAATAACAGAATTGAAAGGATAATTTAAAATGGCAAAAACCAAAGCTGGTGGTTCTACTAGAAACGGTAGAGATTCGATAGGTAGACGTCTTGGTGTTAAATTAAGTGATGGTCAATTCGCAACTGCAGGAGCAATTATTTTCAGACAAAGAGGAACTAAAATCTTCCCTGGAAATAATGTTGGCCGTGGAAACGATGACACATTATACTCACTAATTGACGGATATGTAAAATTCGAAACAAAAAGAAACAGAAAAGTTGCTTCTGTTTATGAAGAAAGAAAATAGAAAAAAAACTTAAAAAATAACTAGATTTAATCATCTAGTTATTGTTTTATTCTGTTTAATGTAAATTATGATATAATTCCATAATCATTACTATTAAATATAACACAAAATTAATTAAAAAAGGAAGAAAAATGGAAAAAAAATTCAAAATTAGAAAATTTGGACCAATAACTGAAAGAAGAGATTATTCAAAAACTAAACATACGTTAGAAACTCCTGATTTTCTTGAAACACAAAGAAAATCATTTAACTGATTTTTAACAGATGGTTTAGATGAATCATTGAATAAAATTTACCCTATTGTTTCTGCAAATGGAAAAATTGAAATTCAATACATACCTGGTTCAGTAAGAGTTGAAATTCCAAAAGATGAATTTCAAGCAATTAAAGAAGCAAAACAAAAAGGAACATCTTATACAGGGAAAATAGTTGGTTCTTTAAGAAAACATACTGTGGAAACAGGAGAAATTGACGAAAGTACAGATATTATTTATGGAGAAGTTCCTTTAATGACAAGTGGTGGTACTTTTATCATAAATGGTTCTGAAAAAGTTATTGTTGCTCAGTTGATTAGATCTGCTGGGGCATATTTTGGTAAAAACGTTCGTAATAAACAAGCGGATGACTTGTTTAACAAAGTTGAAATTATTCCACAACTTGGATCTTGAATTGAAATTTTCCACAGAGTTACAGGTAACTCAATTGATACAGTAAAAATTAGAATTGATAAACATAAAAACATTCCTTTAACCACTTTTTTAAATGGTTTAGGTTTGAAAAAAGAAACAATGTTACAACTATTTGGTAATTCAAGTGTTTTAAAAGAGTCAATTAAAAAAGAAAAAATCGAATCCAGTAAAGATAATTTAGAGTTAATTTATAGAATTATTAGAAAAGGAGATAGAATCACCGATGAAGCTATTTTCAATTTAATTCCTTTAACTTTATTTAATGACAGAAGATACAATTTATCTAAAACTGGTAGATACATGTTGAATAGAAAGTTAAATTTAGTTGAAAGAATTTTAGAAACTTATTTAGCAGAAGATTTAACAAATGACAAAGGGGAAATTCTTTACAAAAAAGAAACTTTTATTACTCCAAAACTTGCTTTAGAAATTCAATCTCAATTTGATAAAGGTATCTTAAAAACAGTAGACATTCCAGATATTACTTCTCAAGTTTATGGAAAACAACTTGATATAAATCCTTCTTTAGAAAAAAGAACAAAAGTAATTATGGTAAAAGTATGACCAAACAAAAGATCTTTAGAAAATGGCAAAGATCCTATTTTAGTTATTGCAAACGATCCTACTTCTACAGAAATGCATTTATTAATTTCTGATATTATTGCAACCATTTCATATTACTTTAATTTAATTGATAATTTAGGAAAAGAAGATGATCCTGACTCACTTGTTAATAAAAGAATAGTTGGAGTTGGTGAATTATTACAAAACCAATTCATTGTGGGACTTACTAAACTAGAAAAACACGCAAAAGAAAAACTATCTACAAAAGAAATGGATAAAATTACACCTAAAAGTATTCATAATAATAAACCAATTTATAACCAATTTAAAACATTTTTTAACTCTTCAAAATTATCACAATTTATGGATCAAATTAATCCACTTGCTGAAATTGCAAACAAAAGAAGAGTTACATCTCTTGGACCTGGAGGTTTAAATAGAGATACAGCTCAATTTGAAGTTCGTGACGTTCATGCAACTCATTACGGAAGAATTTGTCCTATTGAAACACCTGAAGGACAAAACATTGGACTTATTTTAAACCTTGCTTCTTATTCGAAAGTTGATGATTACGGATTTATCCAAACTCCTTATTATGGAGTTGAAAACGGAATCATTAACTATGATAAAGTTTACTGATTAACAGCAGTGCAAGAATATGGTTTTAAATTTGCTCAATCTTCTGTTGATGTTGATGAAAATAACAAAATTTTAGGGGATAAAATTACTGTTAGAAAAGATCACGAATATTTAATTGTTAAACCTGAAGAAGTTGATTATATTGATGTAGCTTCAAAACAAATGACTTCTATTGCTGCAAGTACCATTCCATTTTTAGAAAACGATGATGCTAACCGTGCATTGATGGGCGCAAACATGCAAAGACAAGCAGTACCATTAATTGAATCTGAAACTCCACTAGTTGGAACTGGTGCTGAATATGATGTTGCAAGATATGCTGCAACCAATTTAAAAGCAAAGAAAGCTGGAGAAGTTGTTTTTGTCGATTCACAACAAATTAAAATAAAAAGTAGTGACAAAATAAACGAAATAATCGATTATAATTTAAGAATTTTTGAAAGATCCAATCAAGGAACTGTTATTAATCAAAAACCAATAGTAAAAGTAGGGGATAAAGTTGAAGCAGGACAATTAATTTGTGATGGTCCTTCAACTAAAAATGGAGAATTAGCTCTTGGTAAAAATGTGCTAGTTGCCTTCTCTACATGACATGGATTCAACTTCGAGGATGCTGTTATTATAAGTGAAAAATTAGTTAAAGATGATGTCTTTACTTCTATTCACATTGAAGAGCAAACTATTCAATTTAGAGCATCAAAAGCAGGAGATGATATTCTAACAACAGATATTCCAAATGCTTCTTTACGTTCAAAAAGACATTTAGATGAAAACGGGATTGTTCGTGTTGGTTCTGAAGTAAGTACAGGAGATATTCTTGTTGGTAGAACCAGTCCGAAAGGAGAAGATAATCCAACTCCTGAAGAAAAATTAATGAATGCAATTTTTGGTAATAAATCTTCAAATCAAAAAGATACATCATTAAAAGTAAAACACGGAGATGCTGGTACAGTTATTGATGTGCAAATTCTTTCAAGAGCACAAGGGGATTCACTGGAAGACGGAATTGATAAAATTGTTAAAGTATTTATTGCTCAAAAAAGAAAAATAAAAGTTGGGGACAAAATGGCTGGTCGTCACGGAAACAAAGGGGTTATTTCTCTTGTATTACCAGTAGAGGATATGCCATACTTAGAAGATGGAACTCCAATCGATATTCTATTAAATCCACAAGGGGTTCCTTCACGTATGAACATTGGTCAAGTACTTGAATTACACCTTGGAATGGCTGCTAGAAAACTTAATGTTAAATTTGTTTCTCCTGTATTTGACGGAGTAAAAAATAACGACATAACAAATGTTTTAAAAGAAGCTAACTTACCTACTTCTGGTAAATTTAAACTATACGATGGAATTACAGGAATACCATTTGACAACGAAGTATCAGTTGGTGTTATGTATATGTTAAAACTACAACACATGGTCGATGACAAAATGAATGCTCGTAGTGTTGGACCATATTCACTAATTACTCAACAACCATTAGGAGGTAAATCTCAAAATGGTGGACAAAGATTTGGAGAAATGGAAACCTGAGCATTAGAAGCATTTGGTGCATCTACTGTTTTACAAGAATTATTAACATATAAATCTGATAACATTCAAGGAAGAAATATTCTTTATAATGTTTTAGCAACAGGAGGAAAAATTCCTAAACCTGGAATGCCTGAATCATTTAACGTTTTAGCTTATGAATTAAGAGGTCTTGGAATCAAATTAGAAGTGCACAAAAAAGAAAACTACCTAAAAGACGAAGAATTTGAACAAGATTTTAGTAGTTATGAAGAAAATAACATTAGTATTGAAGACGAATTTTCACCAGAAATTATTAATGATTATAATTTAATTAGTGAAAAAATTGATACTCATGAAAATAATTTTGAAGAAGAAGAAGGAGATTATTAATGATTAAGAAGGAACCAAATAAAATTACAAGAAAATACGCAACAATTGATGAAAATTCTATTGATAAAATTTCACTTTCTCTTGCTACTTCTGAAGATGTTTTAGAATGATCACATGGTGAAGTTACTAAACCAGAAACCATTAATTATAAAACATATAAACCAGAAAGAGAAGGGTTATTCGATGAGTTAATTTTTGGACCTATTATTGATTATAAATGTTCAATTTGTGGAAGAAAATATAAAAAATCCAACGAAGGAACTCTTTGTTCTGCAACAGATCAATGTAAGGCATTAAAATCTGAAATTTTACCAAAAATTTCTAGAAGATCAAGAATGGGACACATTGAGTTACAATCACCAGTTGTGCACTTTTGATTTTTCAGAATTGATCACTCAATTATTTCTAAATTACTTGGAATAAAAACAGAAGACTCAAATAAAGCAGTTTCTAAATCATCATTAGAATCCTTAATTTACTATAAAGCTCACATTATTTTGGAATCTGGAGACATCAAAGCATTACCAAAAAATCAAATTATCGAACTAAATGAAGCTGGAGTTATTTATAGAGATGCATTAATTGAAATTCGTTCCCGTTATAAAGAAGGAACTGAAGCTTATGAAGAATTATCAGAAGCTTTAAAAGATTTAACTGAACTTGCATCTTCCAAAATTGGTAAAGAATACGGAATTGATTTTTATGAATTAAATGAAATTATTGAAGAGTATTCAGATGCTAAAATTTCTACCGGTTCAGCGGCTATTGAATACTTATTAAAAAATATTAATCTTGAAGAAGAAAGAGATAAAGTTAAAAAACAAGTTGATGAAATTCAGCAATTAAGTCCTGAAAAACAAACATCAACAAAAATTCAAGAAAGAGATAAATTGTATAAAAGATTACAAGTTATTAACTCTTTTATTAACTCTCAACAAAAACCAACTTCTATGTTAATTAAACATTTACCAGTTATTCCTGCTGATTTAAGACCATTAATTCAATTAGATGGTGGAAGACACTCAACTAGTGATATTAACGAACTTTATCGTCGTATTATTATTAGAAATAACCGTTTAAAAGGATGAATGGAAAAAGATGCTCCAATCTTGATAATTCAAAATGAATTAAGAATGATTCAAGAAGCTGTAGATGCATTAATTGATAATCAAAGAAGAAGTCCTTCTCCAGTTTCGGCTAAAGATGGAAGACCATTAAAATCTATTTCTGACGCTTTAACAGGTAAAAAAGGGAGATTTAGACAAAATTTACTTGGAAAAAGGGTTGATTATTCAGGGCGTAGTGTTATCGTTGTTGGTCCAAATCTAAAAATGAACCAAGTTGGTATTCCACGGGAAATGGTTGCAAAACTATTTGAACCATGAATTATCAAAAGATTAACTGAGCGTGAATTAGCTTCTTCAATTAAAAGTGCTAGAAAAATGATTGAAGAATTAAATCCAATCATTTGACCACACGTTGATGAAGTTATTAAAGGAAAATTAGTTCTTTTAAACCGTGCTCCTTCATTACACCGTTTATCAATTAGAGCTTTTGAACCGATTTTAGTTAGAGGGCGTGCTATTAAATTGCATCCGCTTGTAACAGCAGGGTTCAATGCTGACTTTGATGGTGATCAAATGGCTGTTCACGTTCCTATTTCTCCTGAAGCAATTAGAGAATCTAGAGAATTAATGTTTGCAAATAAAAACATTCTTGGACCTAAAGATGGTGAACCTATTGTTAACCCTTCACAAGATATGATTCTTGGTTTATACTATTTAACTAAAGAAGAACAAGAAGAAAGCGGTAGAAAAGGAGAAGGAAGATATTTTGCAGATTACGATGAAATGATGAGAGCTCACGAAGTTGGTGTTGTTTCATTACACGCAAGAGTTGCTTTACCTTTTGAAAAAGTTAAAAAAACTTTAGAAACTTCAGTTCAAGGATACGTAGTTTCTACAGTTGGTAAATTTATTTTTAACAATGCTTTTCCAGATAATTTCCCATTTGTTTTTGACACAAATGTAGATAATTTATATGCAGATCAACAAAAACAATTAGAAAAATATGTTATTAAAAAACATGGAAACATTCCTGAATTTATTAAAGCATTACCATTAAATGAACCACTAAACAAAAAACATATTGCTAAAATAATAAGACAAACTTATGACAATTTTGATATCGTGGTTTCAATGGAAGATGTAGCTTCTGTTGTTAAAAAAATAAATTATGAAAATTATAAAGATGTTTTTCAATATTATTCAGAATTAATTGATTACAAAAATGAAATAATTTCTAGCAAACATGCTTCCAATTTAACTAAATTTACAATTGAAGAATTTGAAAACATATATAAAAGAGTTAAATACAGAAACAATAACATTGATAGAGAGTTAGAAAAAGAAGAAAAAGCAGAATTATTGGAAAAAATTTGATTTAAATATACAAATTTAGTTGCTGAAATTCTAGATAAAATTAAAGATTTAGGTTTCACATATTCAATGCTTTCAGGTACTTCAATTTCCATTGGAGATATTAAATTAGCTCCAAGAAAAGATGAATTTATTAAACAAGGTGAAGAACACACTGCTAAACTTAATAAATACTTTAGAATGGGAATGTTAACCGATGATGAAAGATATATTTTAACCATTGAAAAATGAACCAAAATTAAAGATGAAATTCAAAAAGACTTAAATACAGTAACTTTACAAGAACCAAATAACCCTATTTTTATGATGATGAAATCAGGAGCAAGGGGAAATATTTCTAACTTCGTTCAATTAGCTGGAATGCGTGGATTGATGGCTAATAACGTTAAAACATTAAAAGCCGATGCTGAAAATGAGCGTGTGGTACGTTCTACTGTTGAAGTTCCAGTTAAAAGTTCTTTCCTTGAAGGATTAACTTCTTATGAATTTTATTCTTCAACTCACGGTGCTAGAAAAGGGGGAACCGATACTGCTCTTAACACAGCTAAATCAGGTTACTTAACTCGTCGTTTAGTTGATGTTGCACAAAATATTGTAGTAACTCAAAAAGATTGTGGTTCAGACTTTGGGTTTTTAGTAAAAGAAATCATCGATACTAAAACCAATTCTACAATTGTTTCTTTATACGAAAGAATTGAAGGAAGATATACTAATTCACCTGTAATTCACCCAGAAACAGGCGAAATCATAATCGAAGATAATAAATTTATTACTCCTGAAATTGCACAAAAAATTATTGATGCTAACATAAAAGAAGTAGATATCCGTTCTATTTTAAGTTGTCACACTAGAAATGGTGTATGTAAAAAATGTTACGGAAAAGATCTTGCAACCAATAGAATTGTTGCAATCGGAGAAGCTGTAGGGATTATTGCTGCTCAATCAATCGGTGAACCTGGTACACAGTTAACAATGCGTACATTCCATACAGGAGGGGTTGCTGGGGTTGAAGATATTACAGGAGGTTTTGCTAGATTGATTGAATTAATCGATGCTTTTGAACGTCCATGAGGAAAACCAGCACAAATTTCTCCAGTTAAAGGTTATGTAAAATCTATTGATCAATTAATGGATAAAGAAAGAAATCAAACAGATGATAAGTTAGTAAAAGTTGCTTATATAAATAAAGATGGTGAAGAATTAGAAAAAGTATTCCATGTCCCTGTAAATAGAAAATTAAGAGTACAAGTTGGTGATTCTATTACTCCAGGACAAAAAATTACAGAAGGTCCTATTATTTTAAAAGAGTTACTAAACTACACTGATGCTCGTAAAGTACAAAATTATTTATTAAAAGAAGTACAAAGACTATATAGAATGCAAGGAATTTCCATTAGTGATAAATATATAGAAATTATTATTCGTCAAATGCTTTCTAAAATTTTAATTACTGATGCAGGAGATTCAAACTTATTTGTTGGATCTTTAGTTGATATTTTTGAATATCAAGAAGTTAATGGAGAATTACTATCTCAAGGAAAAAAACCT
>NZ_JBTGVH010000023.1:0-15872 GCF_054343485.1 Mycoplasma sp. 613B
TAAAATACAAATAGGTTATAAAAACACTGGTGCACTTTATATTTCATTTAAGGAATAAGGACTCCTATCCTTATTTTTTTACTATTCAAAAATTTGTATTGTCTGAAATTTCTAAAATTTTTTTACTTTCTTTAAAATGTTCATCGCGACTTATGATATCTAAAATTTCAAAATTTTGATTTTCAAGAATTGTTTTTAATTCATTTTTAGAATATAAATGTAAAAAATCACAAATTTTATCTTCGTTTTTGAAAATAAAATCACCATATTTTTCAAATCTAAATTCATTTTTACATTCTTCTATAAAGTTTTTATAATATTCTAAATATTCTACTTCTTCTCTATCGTGACAAGAAAAAATGAATATTCCCTTTTCTTTTAAAACTCTAAATACTTCTTTTAAAGCGTTTATTCTGGATTTTTCACTTGGTATTCCAGGTCAACCATTAAAGGAAAATAAAACATAATCAAAAGAATTATCTTTAAAAGATAATCTTGATGCATCTTCAACTTTAAATTCAATATTATATTTTTTGGATAAATTGATTTCTTTTGCTTTTTCGATCATATTTTGTGAAATATCAATGGCAACTATATTTTGATAACCAAGTTCATAAAGAGCAAATGTTGTTCTACCAACACCACAACCTAAATCTAAAATTTTTAATTCTTTATTTGGAAAATATTTATCAATTAAAAATTTTTCTGATTCTCACAATCCTATTTCTTGAAAGTCTTTTTTATATCTTTCAACTGTTTTTCTTTCTTGAAAAACTTTTTTATTATTTAAGTTCATTTAAATTAAATTCAATTAAGTCTTTTGTTCAGTGTATTTCTTGATCTGAAAAAGTAATAGATCTTAAGTCATTAATAGAACTAGAAACAAAAGGAAAAATCTTTAATTCAAGTTGCATTATTATTTTATTTTCTTCAGAGTTAGTTTCTTTAAATACATAAAAGTCAACATTTTCAATAATCTCTTTTGTAATTGATGTTATAAAAGGATATATTGAAGTTTTATCTTTTCTTGCTATAAACTTAGTTGCTCTTGGTAAATTATCTCAGTTGTTATAGATTTTTTCTTTTTCTTGATCATAAACAGCAATTAACAATTTATTAAATATAGCATTTTTTAGTGTATCTTTTTCTTGGTTTGTAATAGAAAGTGTTATTTTTTGTTTTTCATTAGTTATATTCATATTACTAATGCTATTTTCAATTTTGGATTTTAGTTTATACTTATTAATTATTTCTATTGCTTCATTTTCAAGTAAATAAACTGAAAATGGATTAGAAATTAAATTACCATTTTGATCTTTTGCAAATTTTCTAAATCCTGAAAATTCAAAATATTTATGATAAGAATCAGTAACTCCTGTATTATTATCAATTTGCTTGATAGAGACTTCAACTTGCATAGTCCCTTCTAAATCATTAGCAGATACCCCAACAACTTCATAATTATATTTTGGTTTAGTTGAATCTTCGTGTTTTTCAAAAAATAAAGCACTTAATGAAGGATTTAAAACAATATTTTTGTCTTTGAAAAGTTGTTTTAAATTTTCTTTATTTCCAGATCCTAAATATTCATAATTTAAAGTAAAATCATCGCTTGTTGATGAATTTTGCAATTCTCTAAAACTATCAATATTTGAATTATATTGCAGCATTGAAGCAACTAAAGAAGCAAATAGTTTTATTACGCTTGAGCCATTTAAATCTTTTTTTGTTAAAAAGTTTTCTCTTTCATCAACTGTATTTGTTGAATTAGTTTTAAATCCTTGTAAAGATATAGTGATATTTTTATCTTGATTATTTTTAGTAAAAGTTAAAACTAAATCACTAATTTTTCCTGTTGAATTATTGATTTTATCAGTATTTGGAAAAGTAGCTCTTATCTTATATTCTTCTTGCAATTCTCATTTAATTGCGATGTTTTGAGAAATTAAATCAGGAGCATCTTTATATTTATAATAAAAAGAAAGTGCGTCTAATTCTTTATTTCTTTCTGTTACTTCTAGTATTGTTGGAAAATCCTTTAACGAAGCGAAAACATCTGTATTTTGCTGTATATTGGTGTTTTTATCATTGTTTAGATTGTTATTGGAAGAATTATTATTTCCTGTTTGTGTATTGGGAATTGTATTTGTTGAAGTATTTGTATTTTCACTTGGATTTGTGATTTTTGGTTGTTCTGGTTTTATTGAATCTTCATTTGTTGTTTTTTCAGTTTTATTCTGCCCACATGCTACTAAAGATAAAGTAATAGGCGATAAAACTATAAATGATTTTCAAAATTTAAAATGATTTTTATTTTTTTTCATAATTATTATTTTATCACTTTTAAAGTAATAAAAAAACAAACCATTTTTGGTTTGCTTTAAATTTAACGTTTTGATTTGTCATATGGTTGTCCAACTGCAGCTGGAGCAATAGCTCTTTTCGATGTAAATATTAAAATAAATATTGTAATCAAGAATGGTGTAGCTGTAATTAAGAAACCATATTGACTTGCAGCTGCTAACACTCCTGTGCTTGATGCTTGTAATGTTAAAGCTGTTCCGTAAATTAATGAGAAGATTATAGTTACAAAGAAGATTCATGATGTTCTTCATCTACCCATAATTAAAATAGTAAGAGCTAAGAATCCAAATCCACCAGCATTTCCTGTAAAACTAATTCCTTTTCATTGATAGAAGATTCCTCCTCCAAGTCCTGCAAGTAATCCAGAAATAATTAATCCTTGTCATTTGTAGAAATTAACATTAATTCCAGCAACATCTGCTGCTTGTGGATTTTCTCCGATAGCTTTTAGTCTTAAACCTCATTTTGTTTTATTTAATGTTATTAGTGCAACAAGAAATATAACTAATATTAAAGCTAATTTAAGAGAAACAATATTTTTGAGATTTGCGAATGAATCTTGAGATCATGCTAATTCTTGTGTATATTGCGAGAATTTATTAGCATCTCCAAAAGTTCTTAAGAAGAAAATACTTAATGCAGGAGCTAATAAGTTTATTGCAACCCCTGAAATAATATGATCTCCTTTTAATTTAATGGTAACAAAACCATGCAATAATGCAAATAAAGCAGTTGCCAATGAAGAAATTATTAATAATGGTATTTGCATTCAAGCGCTTTCTACTTTAAATAAATAATTAAGTAATCCATAAACAGTAGCACCAATTATTAACATCCCTTCAATTCCGATATTAACAATTCCAACTCTTTCACTGAACATTCCAGAAAGTGCTGAAAAACCAAGAATAACAAACAGTAAAGCTGATGAAACTAAAATTATTGAAAATATTGCCATTTTATATTACCTCAATTCTAATTCATTTGTGTTCGTTTTTCATATTTTGAACAATTAAATCTTTTTCTTTGGTGTATTGAGCTTTTAATTCAACTCTATTTGCCTTGTATTGGTCTTTTAAAACTTTTAAGTCATAAAAACCAAGTTCAGAAAGTTGTTTGTTAATTTCTCTTCTTTTTTCAGATAATTCTCTAAATAACTCAATTTTTTGCTCTTCATTAATGTCTTTTTGATTCATAGCTTTTTTAAAAAAATCAGATTTAAGTTCATTTTGAAGAACTTTTCATTGTATTTTGTTTGGTTCGTTTGTTAATTCGATTATTTTAACAGATAATTTATTGTTTTTTCTCATGATTTTTTTACTAAATCAATATGCTTTAAATATACTAATTTTATGTTCTTTTGATAAATTGGATAATTTATTTAAAAATCTTGTATTAAT
Source organism: Mycoplasma sp. 613B (assembly GCF_054343485.1). Lineage (NCBI taxonomy): Bacteria > Bacillati > Mycoplasmatota > Mollicutes > Mycoplasmatales > Mycoplasmataceae > Mycoplasma > Mycoplasma sp. 613B. The sequence continues at coordinate 3,762 of NZ_JBTGVH010000023.1, forward strand.
TAATAATTCTTTTTCAAGATGTTTAATATATTCATTAATTGTAGCATTTTTACTTAATGGGTTGTTATTTTTAAAGTTTATAAATTCTTGAATATATTCTGCTTTTGCTTTTTTAAATACATAAGGTTTTTCTTTATGTAAATTTTGCAAGTGTTTAATATAATCATTTAAAATTTCTAATCTTTTACTTCATAACTCAATTGTTTCTGAAGAATTATTTTTATTTTTTATTTGTTTTTTGATTTTTGATCTTAGTTGTTTATATTCATAAATTTTTCTATTTTCATGATAGAAATAATGGCTTTTAACTAAGAAAACAAATTTAATAAATTTAGAAACTGGTTTAAATTTAAAGAAAATTACAGCGATAGCAGCAAAATAAATGATTAGTCCTGAAATCATTTGAACAGCTTGTGCATCTAATTTTGGATTTAAAATTTGAATATTATCTGAACCAACTGTTAAAAGTGAATAGAATATTGCTGTGAAAATAATTCCTATAGGTGAATTATAAGCAAGCAAGGAAACTGCTATTGCATCAAATCCTAAAGGTTCGGGAGATGAAAGTATAGGTAGATTTTGTCTTGAGAAAACAAATCAAAGAAATCCTGCTATTCCTGCTAAAACTGCTGAAACGCTTAAAATAGATATAATTAATAATTTTTCATTTGTTCCAGAATATTTAGAAGCATTTTTGTTAAATCCAGTCATTTTAATTTTATAACCAATAGGTGTTTTTTTGATTATAAATCAAACTGTTATAGCAAAAATAAATGATAGTCCTAATAAAATTCCTGCAAATGCTTGTGAATTAAAGAAATCATTTTCAAAAATTATTTTTTTAGATATTGGTAAATCTGTTAAACCTGGAGGTAAAGTAAAAGGAAGACCTTGAATTTTCCCAACAAGTAATTGATAAGCAATATAGTAAATAATTCAATTTAATAAAATTGTTGAAATAACTTCATTTATGTTAAAGAATGCTTTTAGTAATCCAGCAATCATCCCTACAAAAACTGCTGCAACTAATCCTGCTAAAAGTCCAACTATTAAATGTCATCCTTTAACAACTATTTCGGTATTACTGGTTGAACCTAAATAACTTACCACAACAAAACAAACAAGACCTGAAGCCATCATTTGACCTGGTATTCCTATATTGAACATCGATGCTTTAAATCCAACACCAACAGCAACCGATGCAAATATAAATACTGAAATAGTAATTAAGAATCTATAAATAAACTCTTCTTTTAATGAAGAATTTATAATTTGATAATAAATTTCAAACGGATTAGAACCTAAAGATGCAATAAAGATAGAAGCAATTATCATTCCAAAGAATAATGCTCATAAAGAACTAAATATTTTCTTTCTTGCATTTGTATTATCTTCTTCAAAAAAGAAGTTTGAAAATCTTTTAAATAAAGATATTTTCTTTTCTTCTACTTTATTCATTGTGTACTCCTGCCATTAATAATCCTATTTCGTTTCTTGTAATATTTTTTACATCTCTTTTGTCTGAAACTTTTCCTTTGTTAATAACTACTACTGAATCTGCTAAAGCAAAAATTTCATCTAATTCGTAAGATATTAGTAAAATAGTTTTACCTGCTGCTTTTTCTTGTAGTATTTTGTTATGAATAATGTTAATTGCTCCAACATCTAATCCACGAGTTGGTTGAACAATGATAATAAAATTATGTTCAGTTAACATCTCACGACCAACAATTGCTTTTTGTTGGTTTCCACCTGATAATGATCTAGCTTTGGATTTTCCATCTCTTCCACCACGAACATCATATTCAGTTTGTATTTCTTTATAAAAATTGTGAATTTTTTTAGTTGATAAAATTCCTAAATTTTTAAATAATTTATCTTTTAGTCTTCTAATTATTGAATTATCTCCAATTGTAAAATCTAAAACTAAACCATATTTATGTCTATCACCTGGAATATATGAAATTCCTTCTTCTTTCTTTTTACTTACAGACATATGAGTGATATCTTTTTCAAGAATTTGACCTTTTTCATCTTCTTTATAAAGGATAACGTTACCATGTGAAGGTTTTAACATCCCTGAAGCAACAAATTCAATTTCTTCTTGTCCGTTACCTTCAACTCCAGCAATTGCTAGAATTTCACCTTTATTGATTGTAAATGAAACGTCTTGAATTCCTTTTAGATGTTTGGCACTAACGCTTCTAAACTCGAAACCAACTTGAGTAAAGTTATTTTCAGTGTTGTTTTTTGGCATTACTACTTTTTTACCAACCATTGCTTCTGAAATTTCCGAAATTGAAACATTTTTTAAAGAATTAAAGTGTCCAACAACTTCTCCGTGTCTAATAACAGTTGCTTCATCAGAAACTGATTTAACTTCATTTAATTTATGAGAAATAAAAATAATTGTTTTTCCATTTTCTCTAAAGATTTTCATTGTTTCTAATAAACCTTCAATTTCTTGTGGGTTTAGAACCGCAGTAGGTTCATCAAACACAAGAATTTCAGCATCACGGTAAAGCATTTTCATAATTTCTACTTTTTGTTGTGTAGAAACAGTAGCATCACCTGTTTTTTGATTTAAATCGAAATTTAAATTATATTTTTTTTGTATAGTTTGTATTTTTTGAATTGCTAATTTTTTATCTAAAAAACCTCTATGTGTAAATTCATCACCTAAAATAATGTTTTCTAAATTAGTATATGCATCAACGAGTTTAAAATGTTGATGAACCATACCAATTCCCAAATCATTAGCTTGGTTAGGATCTTTAATATACATACTGTGTCCATTTATTTTGATTTGACCACTAGTAGGTGTATAAAGACCGAATAGAATTGACATTAAAGTACTTTTTCCAGCACCATTTTCACCAATTAAAGCGTGAATGGTACCTTTTTTGATCTTAATATTAATGTTCTTATTGGCAATTATAGTTCCAAATTCTTTTGTAACATTAATAAATTCAATTGCATTTTCTACTTTATTAACTGTATTTTCCATTTTTCTCTTTCCTATATAATTTTAACAAATAAACAAATAAAAAAATAACATAAAAGTTATTTTTTTATTTTAATCTAATTGTTATAGTAGATTATTGGATTGTTTTAATAAGATTATGAACCTTGGTGTGCTGTGTTATTAGCAGGTTGAGAAGCAGTGTTACTTCCTTGTGATTGACTTCCTTCTTCACTTGTACCTGAAGTTGGAGTAGTTTGCCCTGAAGGAGTTCCTGTTCCCGATTGAGTCCCTGCCCCATCAGCTTGTCCAGAACCATTTTGTGTTCCAGTTGTTGAACCAGCTGCATTTCCTCCAGCAGGATTTTGTGGGTTGTTATTTGCCCCCCCCTGTGGTGCTCCTGCTCCATCTGCTGGTGGAGTAGGTTGTTCTGCTGTTGCTGCTTTTCCTGTTTGTTTGTTAATTTCTGCAGCTAATTTATCTAATTCAGTTTGGTTAGTTGCTGCACCTGCTGGGTCCATTACTGGAATGCTTAAAAGAGTTTTAGCAGTTTCTTTATGTTCTTTTGTAACAAGTTCTTTGAATTTTGCTGCAGCTTTGTCTAATGAAGCATCTGCTGCAGCTTTGTCGCTAATTTGTGATTTTGCTAATCCAACAAAATCATCTCAGTATCCTAATTTAACATGAGCATTTTTTGTTCCTTCAGCAAATGTTGAAATAATATCTGAAGATGCTCCTTTTTTAGTAAATAAGTCAGCTAATACTCTAAATAAGGTATTTCCAATTCTTTTTTCAATTGATGTAAAGAATAGTGTTTTTGAAGCTTCAAAAGTTAATGATTGATCTGTATCCACACCGATTACAAATTGACCTTTATTTGATTTTTGGATTTGATCAATAGTTGTAGAAGTTAAACTTCCAGCTACTGGTAAAACAACTTTTGGTGTTCCTGTTGTTACTACTGTATTAACTTTTGGTGTTGATGTTGAATCTGCTTTAAATCCTGTATCTAAAGTTAATGTATCTGCTGTTAATTTTGTAACTTTAGGATTATTAGCATTGTAGTATTTAATTCCTGTTAAGTATCCTGCAATAAAATCAGTAACTCCAGCTCCTAATCCTCCACCAAATGCTGCAACTTTTCTTTTTGCATCATCAGTTTCTTTAGTTGAGAAGTAATCTGCTGTTGCATAACCTGCAATTCATCCTGCTTCATCTGTGTTGTAGTTTAATGAAATAAATCTACCTGATGGTAATTCAGAATCTTGTAAATCTCAGTCAATTGCAATAACAATAATTCCTTTTTGGTTAAATTTATCTTTATTTACTTTATATCAGTTTGAAAAAGCACCTGATTGTTGGAATCCAGTTAGTACTCAAACATTAGAATCAGTTGTTAATAATGAATTGTAACTTTTTTCTAAGTTAGATGAATCTCCTAATACATATTTATTAGCTTTTGATTCTGTTTGGAATGATAATTGAGAAATTGCTTCTCAAGCTGATTGGTTAAATGATTTATCATTAACATTTCCTCCAGCTGTTAATAAAGTAATTTTCAATTCTTTAGCATTTTTATCAGCGATTGCTTTTTTGATTTCTGGAGCTTTTTGTTCTACTAATTTTTTAATACCTGAGTAATCAGTTGTATAGTAATTGTTTTTATCTCCACATGAAACAACGGTTGCTAAAGTTGCAAATCCTGTTAATGTTCCACCTAGTCCTAATAATAATTTTTTACTTAATTTCATATTATTCCTTTATTTTATTATTTATTATTTTTAATATATATAATATTCACTTAATATTTGAAATTTTTCGAAAATTTGAATATCATATACATTAATTTTACCACTTTTTGAATTTTTTGCATAAAAGTGAAATAAAAAAATGCATTTTATTGAAAAAAATGCAAATTTTTTGAATTTTTGAACTATTTTACTACTTCTAATTGTTTATGAGAAAATTTTGTAGGAGTTTTTCTACCAAATATTTCAATTTCTACTCAAGAATCACCTAATCTATCATCAGTTTCTATGATTGTTCCTTCTTCGCCTTCAAAACTACCTTCAATAACTCTAACTACGACATTAGGTTTGAAAGGTGAATCAATGATTCCAGCATTATATTTTTCTCAACCTTTTTTTTCTGCTTCAAACATTTTTTTGATTTCGCGGTTAGAAACTGGTGTTGGTTTAGCTCCTTTTCCTGATGAACCAACAAGTCCAGTAACATATTGAGTATTACGAACAATAAATCAGGCATCATCGGTCATAAGCATTTTAGCAAAAATGTAACCTTTATACAGATTCTCTGTTTTTACAACAAATGGTTCCCCTTTTATTTTTTTATCGATTTCTTTTTGAGTTAAATGTGGTACCGTAAACATTTTAATTTCTTCAAAAATACTATCTAAAAACTCTGATTTTATTCTGTTATTTAAAGACTCAATAACTTGTTCTTCTTTTCCTGATATTGTTGAAATCATATATCATTTAAAATTTTCTTTTTCCATTATTTAAAAACCTACTCCTATTGAATTTCAAATTAAAGTTGCAACGAAAGAAATAGAAACAAATAAAATTGAACAAACAACCACAAAGATAATAGTTCACATAAAATTTTTATTAGCATCTTTAGCTTTTGGTCACTTAATTCTTTTTATTTCTTTAATTCAATTTCTGAAATAATATTTTTTTTCTCTTTTCTTTTTGTTTCTTTTTTCTTTCATTATTTTTCTTCCTTGTGTAAAGTTTGAGAATTGCATTTTCTGCAAAACTTGTTGATTACTAATCTATCAAACACAGATTTATTTTTAACATAATTTTTTGACTTGCAAACTTCACAAGCTAATGCAATTTTTTCTTTAGACATAGTTTATTAATTATATATTATTTTTGCAATTATTTGAAATATTCAACTGCTTCGAGTTTTACTTTTTCTAAAAACCTTTTAATTTTAAAGGATGATGTATAGAACTGATTAGATATTTCCTTAACTGTTTTTTTATTAAGATAATATAAATTTAAGATATTTAATTCTTCATGAGAAAACTTTTTAAAAAACCTTTGACAATCTTCTTTAAAAAGGTATTCTTTTGAATTTTCTGCTTCTAGTTTGGTTAAAATTTCATCTTCAAATGAAATACTAAAATTCATTATTTTAGAATTATTTTTAGTAAATGATTTAGCATAAGTCATTAATTTATTAAACAAGATTGCATAAATTACACCTTTTTTGTCTTCTTGATTATATTTCTTTGCTATTTGTGCTACTTCTAAAACGATGGATAAACCATAAATATTAATATCTTCTCAAGTTAAAGGAATGTATTTAAATTTGCTAAAAACATTTTTAGAAGCTGCGATTACTAGTTCTTTATATTTTTCTATTTCCTTTTCTGATTTGTTCATCTTTTCCTTTGTTTTACTTTAATTTAAATAAAACAATTCCGGCTGCTACTGATACATTTAGTGATTGCACAGTTCCTTTTAAAGGGATATAAATATTTTGATCACACATTTTTTCTACACTTTTAGATATCCCATTTGCTTCGGAACCTAAAATTAATGCCAGTGGATAGTTAAATGTTGTTTGATTAATATCGATGGAATTGGAACTTAAAGTTGTTCCATAAATTCAGAATTTTTTTTCTTTTAGTTTAGTTATTGTTGCACTAATAGATGCAACTTTAATAAATTTCATATTTATAAATCCACCAGATGATACTTTTAAAACTGTTGGGGTAATATCGACAGAACGTTCTTTAGGAAAAATAATATGATTAATTCCACTGGCATTTGCTGTTCTTATTATTGCTCCGAAATTGTGTGGGTCTTGAATATGATCTAAAATTAAGATTTTTTCTGGTTTATCTTTAAATATAACATTTAAATCATGTGTTTCAATATCACTGATTTGTGCAATAAAACCTTGATGGTTTTCTTTTGTCAGATTATCTAAATATTTGTAATCTTTTTTTATAACTTTAATATCTTTTTGTACTTTGATTAACTCTTCAGGTCTTGAAGAAAAAATTTGAATTATTGGTAATTTATGTTTTATTGCATCCAATACTGAATTTTTCCCACAAATATATTTTGCCATTATTTAAACTCTCTTTTCTTCTTTCTTTTATTTATTTTTCCATTATTTGTTTATAAAATATTTTTTTCATATAAGATTACTCTTAATTTATCTGCTTGATCGTATTTTTTCTGTTCTTTTAGTTCTTTTCATTTATAATAAATTTCTTTAATTTCTTGATCTAATTGTAAATTAACATAATTAAATCCAAGTAGTCTATAAATTTCAAATAAAGTTGCAAAGTCTTTATTTTTTTGTATTTCACTTATTTCTTTATTTGCTTGTGCAAATTTCAATTCAAGAAATAATTGCATTATTTTTTCAATCTTAAAAGTATCAATTACTAAATTACTTTTTTCTAAAAGAAATTGATAGTATGATTTAGTTAATTGTTGAATTTTATTTTTATTAGAAATAATAAGTTCATCACTTAAATCAACAGGAGTAAAAATATTAGTTGTTAAAATAATATTTCTAAAAGTGTCAGGTCCGTATAAAAAAGCAAAATCTTTTGCAAGCAAAATATTTCCTAATGATTTAGACATTTTGTAGCCATTTTTATTAATAAAACCAGCATGAATTCATTCCTTGGCAATTGCTTTATTAGTTAAAGCAAAATGCTGTGCATTTTCATTTTCATGATGAGGAAAAAGTAAATCAACACCACCAGCATGAATATTAATGGTTTTTTTATTAAAGTAATAATAAATCATTGCACAACATTCTGTATGTCATCCTGGACGCCCTTGTCCAAATTCAGAATCATATTTTATGCCTAATTCTGTATTCTTTCATAAAGAAAAATCCTGTATATTTTTCTTTTTTAAAGAAGTGTCTTCTTCGTTTTTCATATCTTCCAATTTTCGATTAGAAAGAATTCCATAATTATTTATTGTTTTAACATCAAAAAAAACATTACCTTCACTTTTATAAGCATTTTTGTTATCTAATAATTCTTTAATGTAATTTTGAATTCAGTCTAGTTTATCTGTAATTTTTAAAATTTTAGTTGGTTTAACAACATTATAAATTTTAAATAACTTTAGATATTCTTGATAATAAAATTCACTGATTTCTTTTTCGCTTTTATTTTCTTCAATTGCTTTTTGTATGATTTTATCATCAATATCAGTGATGTTGTGAAGATAATTTATTTGGTAATTAAAGTATTTTTTAACTCTATTTAAAATATCTATAAAAACAAGAGAGCGCATATTTCCAATATGCACATGGTTATAAACTGTTGGACCACATAAATAAATATTTTCTTCTTTCATTTTATTGATATTCCTTATTGTTTAATTTTTTAGTTTTTTGGTCATAATCAGGACAGTATTTATATACTATATCTCAAAATTCTTTTGAATGATTAGGGACAAAACAATGAGCTAATTCGTGGTAAATTACTGAATCAATGATATCTTTGGAAAAAGGGGATAATGCTTCTGAAAAATAAATTTCTTTTCTAAAAATATGATTAGTACCTCAAGTAGATTTTTTAACTCTTACAAATACTCTATTCTGATGTTTTATTCCCATTTCTTTTTCGATGTTTGTTAATCTCACTAATAAATATTTTAATAACTCTCTTTTTCTAATTTCTTCTATATATTCTATTACTTGCTTTTTAGTTTTTAAGAGTCTTGGTTGAAAACCAGTTCTTAAAGGAACGAATTTATATTTTCCAAAAAATAAATCAAAAAGGCAATGAATTTTTTCTCCAAATAAATAAAAATATCTATTGTCTAAATCTATATCTTTTGTAAATAAAGTAGTTATTATTTTATCTTTATATTTATTAAAAAAAGGTCTAATAAATTCTATTAATTGTTCATCATCAAGTATTTTTTCATTTTTAACTAAAATAAAATCTTTTTTTAATGCTATTTTTTGGGTATTTGAAGTAGTTACTTCTTGCTCAACTTTAATTGCTAAATTATCAATTATTAATTCTCTTGATACTTTTTGTTTTTCTTTACTTTCCATATTTTACCTACTTGTTGAAAAAGATTTTAATGCTAAATAATCTTTTTTATTATTTGTTTGATATTTTTCAAAAGCTTCTTTAATAGCTTTTAGAGTTTCTGGGTTTATTCTTTCTTCTAATGAAGTGTTTATATCAAAAAGAATTTGATTGAGTTCATCTTCTAAGCAAATGATAACATAAGCTAACTCATTTTCTATTTCTAACCTTTGTGCTCTGTTTGAAAACACAATTAAAGAAAGAATAGGAAAATTTCCATCTAACATTTTTTTTATATGATAAATATGCTTATCATTTTGATAAATAGGATTAGAAATTTCAAAACTCTTATTTCCTAAGACTTTATTTAGTGTTTTTTCTGTTGAATTTCCTTTAATAACGCCATTTATTGATTTTATTTCTACAATAATAATTGCTTTGTTTGTTAATAATATTCCATCAACTTCAAACAATTGATTATCGTTGTATTTATACAAACTGCTTTCTAAAAAATAAAAATTATTTTTTTCTGCTCATTTTCTTAAAAGAAAATTAATATTTTTTTCTGCTTCTAAACCTAGTTGCTCTTGTTTAGACATTTTTTTAAAATATTTAAACCTTAAAAAAAGCAAAAAGAAAGTTATTAAAAGCATCAAAAACATACTTACACTAATTCCTGCAATTACCGATATTTGCTCTTGATTCATTTTTCCCCTTTATTTTTATTTAAATTATACTATTTTGTCTTTACAAATAAAAAGAAAAAGACAAGATAAATAAATATCTTGTCTAAAAATAATTTGTCAATAATTTTTCATTTTTATATAAAATTAAAAAATTATTCACTATTTTAATATTACTTTGTTATTTTTCTAAAGTAATTACTGTGTTTGTATCATATTTTAAGGAAGAAATACCTAATGAAGAAAAGTGTTTTTTCATTTCTAAAGTTGTACTTGTGTCATATGAAAATTTAAAGTTATAACGTGGGCTTACAGGTAATTCTGAATTACCTCATTTTTGTTTTTCAACTAATGTAGAAGTAGCAGTGAAAGTTTTACCTCCAACTTTTAAATTACCATTTTCATCTAATTCTTTTAATTCTAAAGTAAATTGTTTTGTACCATTGTCATGTTTAACTGGTGTTGCGTCTTTGTGTGATGCTGATGTATCTATTAATGATAAATCAAATTCAAAACCTTTATCGTTACTTAAAACTTTGTCAAATACAAATTTATATTTATCAAAATTTGTTGTTTGTGTTTTAAATGTTTTAGATTCTTCGCTGATTGATACCACTTTTTCTTCAGTAGCTGGTGTTTCAGGCGTTACTGTTGGTTTTTTAGTTTCTCCACATGAAACTACAAAAGCAAAACCTGTTAAAGCAGTAACACTTGTTCCTAGGGTTAAAAATACATTTTTTAAGTTTTTTTTCATTTTTCTCCTTATTTTTATTGTCTATAACAATATATTAAAAAAATAATTCTTCTTTTAATACAAATTAATTTTATAACTTTAAATTTTGAATTTGCAAAAAAAAAAAAAAACATTCTTTTTTTATAAAAAAATGTCTTTTTTTGCTTTTTTGACTTTCCCGTCTTTCCCAGTTGACGGGATTTTTTTATTTTTTTCACATATTTAATACTATGTATTAAAAAAAACAATTTTTTTCTTTGAAAATCTTTCTATTATGGTATAATTGAAATATGAAAAATCATTTTATACTTGAATGCAGTAATGGGAATGCTAAATATGCAACTGTTGTAAAATATTGAGAAAATAAAAAAGGTTATAAAAAAATTGCAAGTTTAGGAAATGTTGAAAAATTAGAAAAAATAAATCCTAAATATCTAGAGATAATGAGAAAGAAATTAAGAGAAATCGATCCTAAAAACTCAGCAGAAGAAATAAAAAATATTTTATTGAATGAAATTAAAAAGGATAATATTGAAAAATTTCTTAAAATGACTGAAATAAATCTAATTTACAATGTAGTTAGAAAATTAAATATATTTAATTCTTTAAAAGAAAGCAAACATAAAGATTTAGAAGGAATTTTAGAATATCAAATAGCTTCGAAAATCCTTTATGAACAAAGCATTTTTCAAAGATTTAAAAACAAAGAAAAATTTGATAATAATATAAGCGTTTCTAAAAATTCTTTTTACAGATTTCTTGATGTTTTGGTAAATAATGAAAAAGAAATTTTTTCCAATTTAAATAACATTATTACAGATGAAACAGGTAGAGATGTTGAATTAGTTTTTTATGATTCATCAACTGTTTATTTTGAAAGTTTTCAAAGAACTGGTTTAAGAATTCCTGGATATTCAAAAGACGGAAAATTCAAAGAAGATCAAGTTGTTATTGGAATGACTACTGATAAAAATGGAATTCCTATTTTTATAAAGGTTTTTAAAGGAAATACAGCAGATTCAAGTACAATGATTCCTTTTATTGAAGAAATGAAAAGAACTTACAACCTTAAAAAAGTAACTATTATTGCTGATAAGGGGATGTCAATAAACAGAAATATCCGTTATTTAGAGCAAAAAAATATCGATTTTATAATTTCCTATAGATTAAAATCTTCAAGTAAAGAATTCAAAGAATTTGCTTTAAACCAAGAAGGATTTGTGGATATAAATAAAGGATTAAAATATAAAGAATATCACTATAATTCCCATTGAAACGGCAAAAGAGTGAATGAAAAAATCAGAAGAAGAATAGTTGCTTTTAGTACATCAAAAGCAAAAAAAGATTATGAAGAAAGAAAAATATTAATCAAGAATTTCCAAAAGAAACAAAATAAAATCGGAAGAGTTAATGCAGAAGAAATTATTGGAATTAAAAAATATAAATTCTTTAAAAGAGTGGGTTCAATGGAATTTGAACTCGATTATGAAAAAATCATAGAAGATGAGAAATTTGATGGACTTTATGTTTATGAAACCTCAAGACTTGATTTAAGTCCATTAGAAATTATTGAAATATATCATAAACAATGACAAATTGAAGAAAACTTCAGAACATTAAAAGATACATTAAAAGTTAGACCAATTTATGTATGAAAAGATTCTCATATTTTAGGACATTTTAT
>NZ_JBTGVH010000024.1:0-15724 GCF_054343485.1 Mycoplasma sp. 613B
TCCCATACTTTAAATTTTACTTTAAAGTGGTGCACTTGATCTTACAATTAAGCATGAAAATAGAAATTTCATTTTTAAAAATTGAATAAAAAATTCAAAAAATATAACTTAATCACAATACTCAAAAAGTTGTAAAACTCACTACACCAACGTGTTTAGTTTTAAAAGTTTTATAAAGTTGTGGAACAGTTGAAAAAGGCGTAATAATAATAGCTAATATTCCTACTATTATTTGAGTTAAAATCATATTTAGTTTAACCTTTCTAATTTTAAATCAATTTCTTCTGTTGAATTAATGTATAAAAACTCTTTTGGATGGATATTTAAATAAGTTCCTGAAACAATTTTTTCTACTGAACTAATAGTTTTTTCAATAGAGATAAATTCTCCTTTTTCTTTTGTAAAATTACTTGCTGTTCTTAATTTTTGACTAAAAAAATTAATTAATTGCATAGCTTTTCTTGCTATTATTCAGTTTTCATTATCCAGTTGCTCTAAACCTAAAATAAGGATAATATCTTTTAATTCTTCATATTTTTGAAGAATTTTTTTAGTTTCTGTAAGTGCATCAAAATGTCTTTTTCCAATATTTTCAATTGTTAATAAACTTGAATTAGATTTTAGTGGATCAAAAGCTGGAAAGATACCATTAGATGCTATTTCTCTTGATAAAACTAAAACAGAATCTAAATGACTAAAAACAGCAATGGAACCTGGATCATTTATATCATCCATAGGTAAAAAAACTGTTTGAAAAGAAGTTATTCCACCATTTTCATTTTCATTAAGTCTTTCTTCAATATAAGAAACTTCGGAATTTAGTGTTGGTTGATAACCTACAGCTGACGGTTTTTTTCCAAGTGAAGAAGATAACTCATTACCTGCTTGAATAAATCTATAAATATTATCAATAAAAAGTAAAACATCTTCTTTTTCAACATCTCTTAAATATTCAGCTGCAGTTATTCCCATAGGAACTATTTTATTTCTTGAACCAGCTGTTTCATTCATTTGTGAAATGAAAATTATAGATTTTTCCAGTAAATTAGATTCTTTTAATTCATCTAGTAATTCTTGACCTTCTCTTGTTCTTTCACCAGAACCTATAAAAATAGAAGTCAATTTATTATTAAGTTTTTGTGAAGATAAGTTAAAGATTAATTCTTTCATTAAAACTGTTTTCCCTACTCCAGCTCCTCCTAAAATTCCAAGTTTAGTTCCTTTGAAAATAGGAATAAAAAAATCAATACATTTTACTCCTGTTTCTAAAAATAACTTGTTTTTAGTTTCAAATTTAACTTTTGTAATTGTTGAATCCAAATCTATCATTTTGAATTTTGATTTAGGTTGATTTAAAGACTCTCCTTTAATATTAAAAATGTTTCCTTTAGTTTTTAAACCTACAGGAACTTGGAGTTTTTTAACTTGCAATATAACTTCTTGATTAATAAATAACTTAGTTGGATTGTGAATGATAATTGCTCTAACAACAGAATTGGAAATTATTTTTTCAACAAGTAAAATATTTTCTTCTTTTAAATCACTAATTATTTTTCCAATTTCTAGATTATTATTTGAAAAATCGTTTTCAATATCAAATTGAATTTCTACTGCATCTGTTAAAATTTTTGAAATTTTTCCATTCATTTTATTCACCTAAATACTCTTTCATTTCATTTTCATTTATTTTTTTAAAATTTATTTCTTGACTAATTTTCTTTGTTATTCCTTTATAATTGTAAAAATCATTAATTGCATTAATTATAAAATTTTTAAAATGAAATTCATCTACAAATTCTGAACAAATGAGTTTATTATAAATTTTATTAGCTCATTTGTTTTTTTGTAAAAAACTGAAAATAAATTCAAATAAGTCTTGATTGTCTTCATTAGCATCTAAAATGTTTCAAATTACTAGTTTTGAAAATAAAATAATTTCCCCTGTGTTTAGATAATTATTAAAACCTTTTTGAGTTAATATTTTTTCAATATTTTTACCTTGATTTAAAGTTTTAGTAAAGGTATCTGAAAGATTAAATTTAATATCATTAAGATTGTGATTTTTTATATAGTTATTATAGACTTTAGTCAACTCTTTTGATAATTCAGAAACTTGTTTATTTTGAACTGAACTTCCTGTTCTAGAAACAGAAATTGGATAATTTATAGCCGGAATAATTCCTGAATTAAATAGTTCACTACTTATTACAATTTGCCCATCGGTAATTGAAATTATATTGGAAGATATAAAAGAAGTAATATCGCCAGAATTTGTTTCCACAATAGGAAAAACAGTTATAGAACCTTCATCTTTAAAATTTCCACCTCTTTCTAATAATTTAGAATGAGTAAAAAAGACATCTCCAGGAAATGCTTCTCTACCTGCTGGTTTATTCAATAATAAAGAAATTTCCCTATAAATATTTGCGTGCTTAGTTAAATCATCTAATATTAAAATAACATCAAAATTATTTTTAGATAAATTTTCAGCATGAGCCATTGCAACATATGGTAATAAAAATTGATCATAAGAATTATCTGATTCAGCGTGTATAATGATACTTTTATCTAAGCAACCATTATTTTTTAAAATTTCATAAATTTCTGAAATAGAACTATTTTTTTGTCCAATGGAAGCATAAATAAATCTTATGTTATTATCAGAGCAATTGTTGATAATGGAAGAGAGAGTTAAATGGGTTTTTCCCGTTTTTCGATCACCAACAATTAGTTGTCTTTGACCTCTTCCTATTGGAGTAAATAAATCAATTCCAAAATATCCTGTAAATAAAGGTTGATTTATTTTTTTTCTTTCATTAATTCCTCTTGCAGTTTTAAAAATTTCAGATTTTCCAAAAGAAATAATATTGTTATTTTCTTTATAATTTTTATTTAAAATTTCACCTTTTATATTAATTATTTTTCCAAAAAAACCACTATTTGTTTCTATTTTGTCAAATAAAATAGGTTCTATTTCTTTATTTAACTCAATTTTAGTGTTAGGATTAGAAATAATTAAATCAGCTCTATCTTGACTTGCAGAAAGTAAAAAACCATAAAGATCTTTATTGATTTTAAAAAATTGATTTTGTTCGTAATTAAAATCACCTTCAACTTTAATTAAAAAGTTATTTATCGATTTTACAATTGGATTATTTTTTTTCATTTTACCTCATCAATTCTAATAATATATAAATCACAAAAACAAGAGTTGAACTACCTAAAACACCAGAAGAAAGTAGTAAAGTTAATTTTTGTTTTATTTTTTTATTTCTTTTAAAAATTAAAAATAAAATAGTCATTAAACTTGCAAGAGAAATAATAGAACCTACAGTTACTATAGATCATAAAATACCGAGTTCTACAGAGTTTTTAACCTTTTTAATTTCTAAAGGATTTAAATTTTTAATAAAATTTGCTGCATTATCTGCAAGGATTTTTTTAGTTTGATCATCAATTTGTTCAACTATATTTTTAATTTTTTCGTCAAAAATTGGATCAGGTTCTTTTTTAAGAATATCTTTAATTTCGTTTTTTTGTAATTCAAGTTTGTCTAAAATAGATTTTGCAATTTCAGAGTCAATTTTATTATTATTTTCCAGAATATTTTTTATTTTTTCTGCTTTGCCATCAATAGCAGCTCCTATAGCTGTATCTAAAAGATTTTTATTGTTTTCAAATAACTCTTTGTAATCATTTTTTAAAATTTCTTCTATTTTTTCTGTTTTTTCTTGTTTAGTTAAGTTTGAAAAATCAGGATTATTTTCAACTTCTTCTATAACATTAGAAATATTATTTTTTATATTATTTTCAGAAAAAAGAAATGCAGAAGCAAATAATGCTGCTTTTTGCTCTTCTGTTAAATTATGTAAATCTTCTTTATTTAAAAAATTATTAAAAACATCAACATTTTCTTTAAACATATTATTATAAATGTTATCTTTGTCTTCTTGAGTAAATTCAGGATTATCAGGGTTAATATGTTTTTCTTCCTTTTTAAATCCGGTTACTTCTGTAAAATAATTTTTTGTTTCTTCTCCATTGCTTATTTGAACTTCTGCAATCCCTATTGTTCCATCACTATCAGCTTTTTTTACTATTTTTTTAATTTTGTAATCAAAACCTTTAGTATCACCTGAAACATAAGCAATTTGTTCTAAAGGACTATAGAATCTTGCGTTAGAAGCTGTTATTTCTTTTCCTTTATCTGTTAAATTTAAAGGTAATTCATCAGCTAAATTAATATCTTGAACTTTATTTAATAAAATATTTTCATAAAGGAATTTCCCTTTTTTTTGGAATAAATAATGCTGATTTGGAGCAATAATTTCAAAAGAATTAGTATCAATTTTACTTGTTAATGTAAAATTGATTAAAACATCTTTTCTTTCTGATTCCAAAATATGTTTTTCTATTGAATTTATTTCAAAATTAAATTTATCATTTGGATCAAAACTATAAAAATCACTAGCGGTTATTTCATCGAAATTTTTATTTTTTGATGTATCTTTTAAGTATATTCTTTTTTGTTCAATTAAATTATTGTAATAGTTATTTAATAATAAATTTTCATATTCAAAAAATGAGTATTTAAATTCGAAATGTTCATCAAAAAATAGAAAAACGTTATTTAAATTAATTTTTGCTCTTATGTCAATAGTTCTACCGTTATTTGATTGTGTAATTTCAGGATCTTTTACAATAAATTCATCAGTATATTTAAATTCTGGATTAGGCTTTTCAATATAAATATCATTTTTCTTTAAATTGAATGCACTTTTTTCAAGAGCTTCTGGTTTAATTTTTATTATTCCTAATTTATTTTCATTTCTAGCTTGCATTAAGATATTTCTATCTCTATAAATATGTTCTCTTAGCTTTTCTTGAATATTATATGCAATAAAATCTGTACCATTGAAATTTCTAACTTGATTTTCTAAATTAAAGATAATACTATTAATTTTAGTTTTTTCAACATCAGTTATTTCTTTATCATCTAAGTTGAAATCGTAACCATAAATAGGGAAATTACCGGGATTAGTTAATCAATTGGAATCACTAATATAAACATTATTTATTCTATTTAAAAAAGAAGATAAAATGTTTAATCTTTCATCTTTTGAGAGAGTATTGATGATTTTGGATTCTTCGTTTGAAATGGAATTTCTAGACAGATAAGTTTCTTGTTTTAGAAAATCAAAGTCATTATTAATATAACTTTTAAGAGAATTTTCGATAATAGAAAAATTATTATTAAGAATTTGGTAATATCTATTTTTTTCATATTCCGCTTTAGTTGGAAAAGAATTTTTTAATTCTTGTAAGCTTTGAGTATATAATTTAGCAATTTTATTTTTTAAAGTAGAAAGGATATGATCAACTTGTTCTGTTTTGTAATTATCTATTTCATCAATTTCATTGTTGCTTAATAAAGAAATTGATGAAAATACAGGAATTATGGGCAAAGTTGATATTAATAATCTTCTAAAAAATTTAAATTTATTTCGTTTTTTCATCTTTAAAATATATCTTCGATCCTTTCATTATTTTTAAAATTTCATATTCTTCAACAACCTTATATTTTGTTAGAATATCATTAATATCCATACCTACTTTACTTTGTCTAAAAACCTTTTTATACTTTTTTTTAGCTTGTTTATATTTAATTTTAATTTCTTTTAATTTAATTTTATCATTTTTAATAGAAAAAAGTTGCTTAATATAATTAAAAACTATTACTTCTAAAGTTTTGGAATTTTTATCATTTTTAATTATTGTTTTATCTACTAAAAATAGCTTAATAATATTTTCTTTATTTCTAATTTTTATAATTGCATTATCTAAAGAACAAAAAACATTTTCTTTAAATGAAAAATAGTTTTTTTCTTTTGGAATATAAATGTTAATATTGCTTTCAGAAAACATTTCTATAATTTTATTACTTTTAATAATATTTACATTAAAAAAAGACTTCTTTTTTTTAAAAATAAGATTTTTTGATCATAAACTGGTTAAAACTTTACTCTTCATAATTTTCCTTTGGTAATTGTGATAATAACACAATTTCTTCCGTTAAGTTCTGTCTTTTTAATTCCCTTGTTTTAATTTTGATATTTTCTATATTTTTTTCAATTTCTTTTAATATTCTTGTTTCGTGAATTAATTGTTGTTTTAACTTAAAAAAAGATGATTCATAAATTAAAGCAGGAACAATAGAGTTTAAATAAATTAAAAAAAGATTTTTAATAAAATTGAAAATATCAGGAAAAATTAAATGTTCATTTGTAAAAGAAATTTGCTGGAAATTAGTTGAATTATTTAAATCAAAATTAAATTTATCAATAGGTAAAATTGTGATGGAATTATCTTTAATTCTATTGGAATTTAAAACAAAAATTACTTCTGAGACAATTTTATTTCCATAAATTTCAGAAATAATTTTTTCCAGTTCATAAATTTGTTGTTCATTTGTATTTTCAGTTTGAAAAATAGGAATAATTTTATTTTTGTTTGCAAAATTTATAGCTTCAATACCAATTGTAATTAAAAAATCCTTCTTAAAGTTAAACTTTTTTAATAGTTCATCATTTATGTTGTTATAGTTTAGATAATTTAATTCTATTTTTTCAGAAACATAAATTCAAAGTTTGGAATTATTTTTTTCTTTATTAGATTTTTTAAAGAAAAAAGAGTTTAATTTATATCTATTTTCAATTGAAAAAAGAATGTTTTTTACATTAATTGAAGAAAAAACTTTTTCTTCAAAACCTTTATTAATATTAGAAATTTTTAAAATTGTGTTTAATCTACTAATTTTAGTTGTTGCATGAAGATTTTCAAAAACTTTAAGTGAATTTGAGTTGTTAGATTTCATTTTTTACTCTTTTAATTTGTTTTTCATTGTAAAATAATTCAAAGTTTTCATCTTTGTTAAAATAAATAATAATTCCATCAATTAAAACTAACTTTTTTTCTTTTTGAATTACATCAATAACATATTCAGTAAAAATGTTCTGAATATTTTTAAAAATTTCATTGTTTGAAAAATCTAATTTTTCTTGTAAAAAAATGTTATCTTTTTTTATTGTTGGGAAAATAAATTTATCGTTTTTCATTCATATAATTGAAAAAAGACCAAAATCAATTTCTTTTTTTTCAAAAAAACTTTTTTCATAAATTTTAAAAAAAGAATCAAAGTTTTCAATTTCTTCTTTTGAATTTAAAAGCAGTTTTATATTGTTTAAAATGTCTTTTAAATGCACTGTTTGATTATCATTTATAAATTTATTGTAATTTTCTAAAATTCAAAAATAATCGTTATTTTTCTTTAGTTCACTACGGATTTTTTTAAATTCTCTTTCTTCTTTTTTTAAAAAATTAAACATTTTTAACTCCTTTTTTTGTTGATTTTAAAATTAATAAATTGTAAAAAGATAACAACAAAATATTAAATAGTATATAAAAAATTATAATAGAATAAAATAAAACTTCAATATTTAAAAACTCATTAATTAAATAAAATAAATTGTTATTTTTTAAATAAAAGACAATTGTAATTATTAAAGTAAAAAAGTTAACAAATAATCTAACAAATAACCTTTTAAATAAATCTCACTTTCTATGCTTTAAACAAAATAAAACTAAGATTAAAAAGTTAGAAATACCATTTATAAAAAGATTTATATCAGTAATTTGAATTCCAGAAACATTTTTAGATGAATTAAAATCAAAAAGAATTCTTATTAAATAAAATAACATTCATAAAAGAAATATTGAGCATAAAGTAAAAATTTTTATTATTTGATCTGTTTTAAAAATGTTTTTAAAATTTAAGACTAAAAAATAGTAAATTAAAATTATTACAATACTAAAACCTAAATAAATATAATTTCACGCTTTGAAATGGAAATGAGTAGCAAACTGAATGAAAAATAAAAGCAAGGTTAAAAACATTGAAATTATTGAAATTCATAAAAATAGCTTATTAAAATCTTTATTTTTTGCTTTTATTTCCCAAAAATTGAAAAAACTATAAACAAAAGGAAAAAGAGTTATACATAAACCAATAATTAATAAAGTTTTTAAAACAAAATCTGATATTTTTCAATCATTTATTAAAAAGTGGAAAAAAGGATAATTTGCGATATTACTTATTCCAGTTTTTTCTACATATAGAGAAAAGTTAATATAAAAAATTAAAAAAGCAAAATAATAAATAAATTTACTTACGTAAGAATAAATAGTTCATTTATATTTAAGTTTTAGTTTTACATCATTTTTTTTAAAAATAAAGTAGTTGTAAAAATTGTAAGCACAATTTAAAACTATTACATATAAAAGTAAATAAACTGCTAAATTTAAATTAAAGGTAAACTTCTCTTTACTGAAAGTATCAACATTAATGTATAAAAATAAAGATAAACCAAAAAATGCAATAGAAGTTAGAAGAAACAAAGAAGCAAATATAAAATAATACTTAATTTTTCACAAATGTAATTGTACACCAGTGTAAATTTTAAATAAGTATAAATAAGATACAAAACTAAAAAATCAATAAGTCACTGAAAACAGAACTTTGCTTTCTAAATTGATATGACTATAATTATTGAGTTTTATAAAATTATTAAAAAATACATAGTTTATTGTAAAATAAATTGAATATAATATCAAGACAAAAATTTTAAAAAATAAAATAATTTTGCTTTGTTTTTTGAATAAAATTTCTTTTCAATCTATTTTAAATGAGTTAAAAATTAAATAATTTTTCTTTGGTTTCATTTTAGTTTCAATAAGATTTTTTTATAGGAAAATCTTTAGTTAATTTTATTACTTCTTGTTTTAATGCTTCTAACTCTTTTTGGTTTTCACTATTTAACAAAGCTTTATTTATAATATTGGCTAATTGCTTAAATTCTTTTTCTTTAAAACCTCTAGAAGTCATTGCAGCAGTTCCTAGTCTAACTCCTGAAGTTACAAAAGGAGATTCATCATCATTTGGAATTGTGTTTTTATTAACGGTAATATTGATTTTTTGCAAAATAGAAGAAGCTGATTTACCTGTTGTTTTATAAGATTTTTTAACATTTATAGTAAATAAGTGATTATCAGTTCCGCCAGAAATTATTTCTACTCCATTTTTTTGAAATTCTTCCGAAAAAGCCCTTGAATTCTTTATAATCTGTTTGCAATAGTCTTTAAAAAAAGGTTGTAGTGCTTCATTAAAAGCAACCGCTTTTCCTGCGATGCTATGAAATAAAGGACCACCTTGATAACCGGGAAAAACTCATCTATCGATTTTTTTAGCAATTTCTTCATTATTTGTCATTATGATACCACCACGAGCACCTCTTAATGTTTTGTGAGTTGTCGAAGTAATTATGTCTGCATATTCTACAGGTGATGGATGTAAATCTGAAGCAATAAGTCCAGCTATATGTGCAATGTCAGCCATTAAGTAAGCACCTACTTCATCTGCAATTTTTCTAAATTTAGAAAAGTCTATTGTTCTTGAATATGCTGAATAACCGCATATAATTAAATTGGGTTTAACTTCTTTTGCTACTTTTAAAATTTGCTCATAATCTAACAAACCATTAGAATCAACATCATAAGAAAATGATTGATAAAATTTTCCAGAAAAATTTATGTTATATCCATGTGTCAAGTGACCACCAGAGCTTAGTGACATTCCTAAAACTTTCCCTCCTGGTTCTACAATTGAAGCAATAGCAGCTGCATTTGCTGTCGAACCAGAATAAGGTTGAACATTAGCAAATTTTACTTTGAATAATTTCTTGAGTCTTTCAATAGCTAAATTTTCTACTTCATCCACATTTTCACAACCATCGTAATATCTTTTTCCTGGATACCCTTCACCATATTTGTTAGTTAAAATGCTTCCTGTTGCTTTTAATACATCTTCTGAAACATAATTTTCAGAAGCTATTAATTCAATGTGTTCTTCTTGTCTTTGAAGTTCTTTATTTATTGCATTAGCAATTTCTTTATCTTTTAACTCTATGTTTTTATACATTTTTAACCTCATTTAATTTTACTATTATAATTTTACTTCAAATAGAAAAAAATCAAAGCTTAAAGCCTTGATTTTAAATTAAAATATATTAGTTTTTATACGTTATTAATAAATTTGATTAATAATTATTTGTCGTTTAAAGCTGTAAAACCTTGAACTTTTTGTCCTTTATAAAAACCACAAAATCTACATACTCTATGTTGTTGGATACCATTTGAACAGTTTGTACATTTAATTAAGTTTTGTACAACTAAAGCATCATGAGTTCTTCTTTTATGTTTACGTTGTTTAGAAGTTTTTCTCTTTGGAACTATAGCCATTTTTCCCCCTCTGTATATCTAAGATAATTTTATTATAGATTTATATTTTATAATTTTACATTAAAAAGAAAAAAAATAAAGAATATTTATTTAATTTCTTTTAACATTGCTGAAAATTGTCATAATCATTTATCAAATGATAATAAAATTTCATCAAAAATTGGTTGAACTCTTGCACTTCATTCAAAACTTTCACTTTCTTTTAATAAAGTTTCTAAATCCAAAACAAGAAGTTGTAAAGCTGTTTTATAGTCAAATTCTTTTGTTGATTCTTCTTTGATAAATGAAAGTTCTAAAATTTCTTTAAAACTTCCAATTGCTTGTGATTTTTTCATCACTACTTTTTCAGCAATTTCATCAATAAATCCTAAAACTTCTGCTTTTAATTTATCTGTTTCTTCGTGAATTTCAAAAAATTCAATCCCTTTAATATTTCAATGTATATTGTTAGTTTTTTGATAAAAAACTTGTAAGCTTGCTTGTATTTCTTTTAATTTTTTAAGCTCTTGCATTTTAATATTCATCCTTAGTTCTAATTAAATTCAATCCTTCAAATTCTTTTTCTTTTTTATAATTTGTAACTACTAAAACTAATTTGTCAGATGGTGTAAAATCATAGAATGTTCCAAATCCAAATTTTTCTTCGGTCGCTAAAACAACAACAAGTTCAGAATGTTGAGCTACAAAGTTTTTCATTTTCCCATCACCTATTTCTGTTGTTGTTAGTTTTCCATTTTCGTCAATACCACTAACACCTAAAAATGCTATTTGGAATTTAAAATTTTCAATAGCTGATAAATCATGAGAATTTGTTGAAAGACTTTTATGTTTTATTTTTCCACCTACTACATAAATATTTTTGAATCCCATTTCAACAGCTTTCATAGCATTATGGATAGAATTTGTAAAAATATTAACATCAGTATCTAAATATTCAAGTAAATAATAACAAGTAGAACCTGCATCTAAATAAATGTTTAAGTAATCTTTCGCTAAAACAGCAGCTGTTCTAGCAATGCTCCTTTTTGCCTCTACATTTACTTTAATTTCGTCAATAACAATTTTATCTAAATAATTTCTTTTTTCGTTATAAACAATTTCACCAAAAGGTCTTTTAACATAACCTTCTTCTTCAAGTTTAAGAAGGTATCTTCTTGCAGTACTTTTTGTTAATTGGAATTTTTGTTCAATTTCAATAGGTTTTAAAATCTTTTTAGTTCTTATGTATTCGTTTATTTCCTTTTGTTTTGCAAAAGACATAATTTTTTTATTTTTTGAATCTTCCACATTACTCCTTTCTGATTTTATCATTAAACTTATTATAGATAAAAACAAACAAATTATATCATTTTAAAGTATTTTTCAATATATTTAATTCAAAAATTTTCATTTTTTTTCAAAAGTAAAAGAAAATCCGCAAAAGCGGATTAAAAGGTCTTTTTGATATGGTGCTCAAGACGGGACTTGAACCCGAACGCGATTTCTCGCACTAGAACCTCAATCTAGCGTGTCTACCATTTCACCACCTGAGCAATGGCGGAATAGACAGGATTTGAACCTGCGCGAGAGTTGCCTCTCCTAATACGTTTCCAACGTATCCCCTTCAGCCTCTTGGGTACTATTCCATATACTTTATAATTATATAAAAAATTCCTTTTTTTATTACAAAATATACTTAAATTTTCTTATTTATTTATTTTTTAAAACTAAAAAACTTCAAAAAAAGCGTAAAAAACTCAGTTTTTGCCTTTTTTAATATAAATTATATTTATTTTTGTAACTTAAGAGTTATAATTGAAATATATTTATTTAAGTTCTTTTTAATTAAATTGTTAGTAAGTTACTAACTGCTATATATATATATATATATAGAAGCACTCTTTATTTTCTTATGTATTTCTATATATTATGTAAATTAATAATTTAATTTAAATAAATTAGAAAAAAGGAGAAAAATGAGTAAAAAAATTAAAAAGGTATTTCCAAAATTGGCTTTAACCAGTCCATTATTACCAATAAGTATGGTAATTTCATGTAATGATACAACAGAAACTAAACCTAGCGAACCTAAAAATCCTGGATCGGGAACAACACAAACTGAACCAGTTAAAGAAAATCCAAACCCTGTAATAACACCAATTGCAGAACTACCAGGAAACGATGTTAAAGTTTCTGATCCTGAGAAAATAAAAGACAAAAACAAATCTCAAAATCCAAGTAATTCACAACCAAAAGATGATAATAAAACACAAGCTGTTCAAAAAGATAAAGATAAAGCACCTGAAAATGGTTTTATTGATCAAAAAACTAAAAATCCAAAACTAAATAACAATTCAGACAAAACTAAAACTGATTCACAAAATCCAGATACTGCAACAACAAATCCAAAATCTCAAACACAAGATTCTGAAGTTGTTTTTGACAGAAAATTTCAAGTCTTACACGTTTCAAAAGAAGAAGAAAAACAAATTCTTGATGATCAATTTAATAAAATCGATAAAACTAAAGATAATAATAGTACAGTAGAAGGACAAGACAATTCAACTAGTGAACCTTCAGAACCAAAAAAACCACAAATTCCTTTAACTAAGCAACAAAAAGAAATTTTAAATGAACAATATTTAAAACAAGATTTAAATAATAGATCAACTACGATAGGTAACGTTGAACCTGTAGTTTTTGACAGAAAATTTAAAAAATTAGAGGTTACTAAAGAGCAAGAAAAAGAAATTGTTGATGAGCAAATTAAGAAGATTGATAAAACAAAAGATAACAATAGTGTAGTTGAAGGACAAGATAATAACAATACTGACAGTAAATCAGAAAAACCTAAAACACCACAAATTCCTTTAACTTCTGAACAAAAACAACAACTTAGTGATCAACTAAAAAATCAAGATCTAAAAAACACTTGAACAACTATTGGTGATGATAACTCACAAAGTTTTAACAGAAAATTTACAAAATTAGATGTTACTAAAAAAGAAGAAAAACAAATTCTTGACGATCAACTTAATAAAATTGATAAAACTAAAGATAACAACAGCACAGTAGAAGGACAAGACAATTCAACTATCGAACCAGTTCAACCAAAAACTCCACAAGTAGAGTTAACACCAGATCAAAAACAAAAACTTCATGATCAATTAGAAAATCAAGATCCTGAAAATACTTGAACTACAATCGGAGATGAAATACCAAAACAATTTGATAGAAAATTCAGTGTTATTTCAGTTTCTAAAGAACAAGAAGACCAAGAATTAAAAGAGCAAGCTGCTAAATCACAAGATAGTGAAATCGATATTGTTGATGATTCTGAACCAAAAGATACTCCTGTTGAAGAACCTAAAGCAAACAAAGATAAGCAACAAGAACAACCAAAAGTTGAACTTAAAAAATCAAATGATTATAAAGTTATTGAATTAACAAAAGCACAAGAAGATGAGCAATTAAGCAAACAACAACAAAATGCAGAAGAAAACGAAATCGAAATAGATTTAGACTAAAAATAGATATTCTCAAATTTTAGAGAATATTTTTTTAATATTATAAAAAAATATTATAATTTTAAATATGATAAAGGAAAATAAATTGAATTTTTCAAATAACACAAACTATCAATTTCGTTACTTGAAAGAATTTAAAGAGATTTTAAATCTTGCACATCAAGAATTTAAAGCTAGAAAAAAAATTGTTGTTGATTTTTTACTCACGGATAATGAACAAATTAAAATAATTTCCAAAGAATATAGAAAAAAAGATAAAGTTACAGATATTCTTTCTTTTGGAACTAATTGAAGTGATTTTGATTTTTTAGATTTTTTACCACTTGGAGAAATAATTATTTCTTATCAAAAAGTTAAAGAACAAGCTAAAGAATATGGTCACACACTAAAAAGAGAATATTGCTATCTTTTTGCTCATGGTTTAGCTCATTTATTTGGATTTGATCATCTAACAAAAGAAGATGAAGATAAAATGAATTATCACGTTGATAAAATAATGAAGAAAATGGAGATTAGTAGATAATGTACATAAAATTAAAAAAACTTTTAGATAACTCTTATTCACCTTATTCAAATTTTGCAGTTGCTGCAATTTTAAAAAATAAAGACGGAAAAGAATGAAATGGTGTTAATGTAGAAAATGCTGCATATCCTTCTGGAATGTGTGCAGAAAGAAGTGCTCTTTTTGGAGCTATTTCTTACGGATTTAAACCAAGAGAAATTACCGAAATTCACATAATATCAAGGAAAAAAGAATTCATCTCTCCTTGTGCAGGTTGTAGGCAAGTTATGAGTGAATTAATGCCACTTAATGGTAAAATATTTCAATATTCTAATGATGGTACTTGCAGAGTAAATACTGTTCTTGAAATGGTTCCTTTCCCTATTTTAAGTGAGGATATTAAAGTTTAATGAAAGTGTGTTTTGTTGCAATTATAGGTAGACCAAATGTTGGAAAATCATCTTTACTTAATGCTATCTTACAATATGATTTATCAATAGTAAGTGCAAAACCACAAACCACAAGAGATCAAATAAACGGAATTTATAATGAAGAAGGATATCAAATTGTTTTTATTGATACTCCTGGTATTCATAAAAGCAAGCAAAAATTAGGTGATTCATTAAACAATAGTTCTTATGAATCTTTAAAAAACGCAGACTTAATTTTATTTTTACAACCTGCTGATCAAGAAATTGGAACAGGTGATTTTATGATTTTAGAAAAAATCAAAAATTTTAAAAATAAAATTGCTCTTATTACAAAAGTGGATCTTGTTTCTGATAAAGAAATGCTTAAAAGAAAAGCAGAACAACTCAAATCCAAAGGATTTTCCCTTGTATTAGGTACATCCATCACTTATGAACAAACAATTCAAGAATTAATTAATGAAATTAAAAAGTATAGCTATGAATCAGAACCTTTTTATCCAGTTGAAGATATAACAGATAAAAGTATGCGTTTTCTTGCAAAAGAAATTGTTCGTAAAAACGCTATTAATCTTTTAGAAGATGAAGTGCCTCATAACATTGCTGTTATAGTTAATGATTTTATTGAAAAAGAACATTCAATGCAAATAGATGTAACAATATATGTTTCAAGAGATTCACAAAAAGGAATTGTTATTGGTAAAAACGGAGCAATGATTAAACAAATAGGAATAAATTCAAGAAAAGAACTTGAAGAACTTTTTAATAGTAAAATTTTTCTCTCTACCAATGTGAAAGTAAGTAAAAATTGAGTAAATAACGAAAAAGTAATTAAAAAAATGGGATATTAATTAATAATTAATCTAATTTTATAATTAGATCCTTAAATGAAATATAAAGTGCACCAGTGTTTTTATAACCTATTTGTATTTTAT
>NZ_JBTGVH010000025.1:0-13056 GCF_054343485.1 Mycoplasma sp. 613B
TCCCATACTTTAAATTTTACTTTAAAGTGGTGCACTTGATCTTACAATTAAGCAAATAAAGGAATTTCCTTTATTTTTTTCTTTTTAAAATTATTCTTTTTACTATCAATAAGGTAATTATAGGAAGAATTAAAATGATAGCAATAGATAAGAAAAATAATTTTAAATATCCTTTATTCATTTTAATCTTCATTTGATCAATTTCTGTATCTTTAACTATTTGATAACCAAAATAATCTTGTATATCATTTGTTCTTTTTTTTCTTGCTATAGTCAATATTGCTCAAATAACAATATTTCCTAAAATAATTAAAGAAAGAATTATTGAAAGCAATTGTGGATTGGGACTTAAAGCACTAATTCAAGCTTTAAAATTTAAAAATATATCGTGATAATTTTTATCTTTAAAATATCATATAAATAAAGTAAAAATACCCATATAAAATATAGAAAAGACTAAGAATCAGTTGTGATGAATTTGTTGTTTTATTAACTTTTTATACAACTGAGCTATAAATGTTGGAATAGCTTGTGTATTTTTTTCTAATTCTATTCTATAAAACTTTAAAGCCTTTTTAATAGAAGAAAATTCAATTAACTTCATTATAAATTTAAAAAAAGAATATGATAATAAACCAACAGGAATAATAAATCAACTTCAACTATAATCTCTATCAACAATTTTCATTGCTTTAAAACTATTTGTTGCAATAAGCGTTATTAAAATAGAAATTATTAATATCATTATTGAATAAAACAAAAGCATAGATAGTATGATTTTATTTTCAAGAGCAAAAATTTTATAAGCACCTGTGGGAATTACATTTTCAGGATCTTTATAACTACTTTTATATTTTGGTTGTTTTTTGTCTGTTTCTGCAACTTTAAAATGAGTAAATCTAACAGTTTCCGTGTTATTTAGTGGTGTTATTTTCATTATTTTTTACCACCATTGTTGTCAGTTTTTAAAATTGCTAAGAATGCTTCTTGTGGCACTTCTACAGAACCTATTGCTTTCATACGTTTTTTTCCTTCTTTTTGTTTTTTAAGGAGTTTTTGTCTTCTGGTTGGATCTCCACCATATAATTTTGCTGTAACATCTTTTCTATAAGCTTTTATTGTTTCTCTTGCTATTACCTTTGAACCAATTACCGCTTGAACAGGAACTTCAAATGATTGACGTGGAATAACTTCTTTTAACTTTTCAGTTAGTTCCCTTCCTTTATTATAAGCAAAATCTTTGTGTACAATCATTGAAAGAGCGTCGACTTTATCTCCATTTAAAAGGATGTCTAGTTTAACTAAATTAGATTCTCTATATCCTATTAATTCATATTCAAAAGAAGCATATCCTTTAGAAATAGATTTTAATTTATCAAAAAAATCAAAAATTATTTCTACTAAAGGTAATTCATAAATAACCCTTCTTCTGTTAGCATCTATAAATTCAATGTCAACATAAGTTCCTCTTTTATTTTGTGATAATTCCATAATAGAACCTACATAATTTTCAGGAACTATAATTGATGCTTTAATATAAGGTTCTTCAATTTTTGAAATAAATGTTGGATCAGGTAAATTAGAAGGATTAGCAATAATTTCCATTGAACCATCAGTTTTATATACATGAAATTCTACAGAAGGAGCAGTAGCTATTAAATCAATATTGAATTCTCTTTCTAATCTTTCTTGTAGTATTTCCATATGAAGCATTCCAAGAAATCCAATTCTATAACCAAAACCAAGAGCTTTTGAGGATTCTGGTTCAAAAGTTATTGAAGAATCTGATAAAGAAATTTTTTCTAAAGACTCTTTTAATAAATCATAATCCTTTCCATCTATTGGATAAAATCCTGTATAAACAACAGGTTTTAGTTTTTTATAACCTGGTAAAGCACTATCTGCTGGATTATCAACTAAAGTAATGGTATCTCCTACAGAAATATCCTTAGCATCTCTAATAGAAGCAGCAATTCAACCAACTTCACCAGAAACTAATTCTTCTTTTTTTAATTCAGCAGGAGTTCTAACCCCTAATTCAACCACGTGAAATTTTTTTCCTGAAGAAAATAAAAAGAAATTATCTCCGACTCTAATTTTTCCTTCTACAATTCTTACTAAAAGAACAACGCCTTTATATGGATCAAAATAAGAATCAAAAATTAAAGCTTTTAAAGGTTTATTATCATCTGCTTCTTTAGGTGCAGGAATTTTACTAATTATTGCTTCTAAAACTTGATCAATATTTTGACCAGTTTTAGCGGAAATAAGCACACTTTCATCAGCAGGGATTCCAATAACATTTTCAATTTCCTTTTTTACTCTTTCTGGATCAGCAGAAGGTAAGTCAACCTTATTAATTATAGGAATTATTTCTAAATTATTATCAATTGCCAAATATACATTAGCTAATGTTTGAGCTTCTATTCCTTGCGTAGCATCAACAAGAAGCAAAGCACCTTCTGTTGCTGCTAACGATCTAGAAACTTCATAAGTAAAATCAACATGACCAGGAGTATCAATCAAATGAAAAATAAAATCCTTGTACTTTAGTTGTACAGCGTTTAATTTTATTGTAATTCCTCTTTCTTTTTCCAAGTCCATTGAATCTAAATGTTGAGTTTTTAATTCTCTTTTAGCAACAGCACCAGTTAATTCTAGTATTCTATCAGCTAATGTTGATTTTCCATGATCAATGTGTGCAATTATACAAAAATTTCTTATATTTTCTTTCTTCATATTTATAAATTTTACAATATTTTTGTAAAACAAATATTAAAAAAAGAACCTTTTATTAAGGTTCTAAAAATTAGTTTGTTGTAGTAGTGCTTGGATTGTTAGTTGAAGTTTCTGCTTCTTTGTTAGAATTATCATTATTTTTATCTTTTTGAATATTTTGAGTTGTAGGAACAGCTGGATTTACAGAATGATCTTTTTGCACTTTTTGAACAATTAGTCAAACAGAAGCACCTAAAAATACAGCAGATGCAAATCCTAAGAAAATTCCTCAAAGTCATCTGTTATTTCTTCCTTGTCTTGTTTTAGCTTTTCTACTTTCTTTTGATTTTTTTTGAGATTTTTCTTGTTTTACTTCTTTTTCTTCTAACGTCATTTCTTTTTTCATATTACCTCATTAATTTAAATATATAAAATTATAACATTTTTATTATTTATTTTTATTTTTTTCTGTTTTTTGTAGATAAAATTATTCACTACAAAATAAAAAATCTCAAAATTTTGCCTTTTTTTTATTCAAAACATAAAAAAATAAAAAATTTTTAAGTGCGTTTATATAATATAATCGAAATAAATTTAAATTTATTCATAAAAACAAGGAGGAAAAATGTCAAGATATTTTACTATCAATGTTTCATGTGCATCATGTAAATCAAATATTGATAAACAGTTTCAACAATATCCTGAAATTAAATATTCACTTAATTTAATGGATAAAATGTTAAAAGTAGATGCAGATGATGAACTTTATCCAGATGAATTAATTATAAAATTAGCAAAACAGGCTGGATATGATGCTGAACCATACTAAAAAATTTTGGTCAAAATTTTTAAGATGAATTTGAACCCCATTTAACAATATGGTAATTCAAATTATCATCTTTATCCCTTTTTTCTTAGTTATTTTAACTAATATAATTGGTGCAATTAACAATAAACACGAAATTATTTATAATAATCAACAAAATTGAGTTTTTATAGTTTTAGGGATTCTTGCAACCTTTATAGTTTTTGTAGTTTCTGTAGAATACTTCAAAAACTATGTAAGACTATTTAAAGGTGTAATGAATATGAACCTTTTAATTGCAATCGGGGTTCATATATCTTATTTTTACTCATTAATAATGACTTTATATACTTTATTTTCTAAAGATGGTGGATACTACAAAATAGAAATGTATTTTTGAGAGGTTCCTTCTGCTTTGCTTCTTTTTGTGTCCATTGGACACTATTTAGAAAATAAATTAATGAGGAAATCTAGTATAGGAATTAAAGAATTATTAAAATTACAAAATCGCTATTCAATGCTTGTTTTAGAAGATGGAACAACTAAAAAAGTATCAACAAGTACTTTAAAAGTAGGTGATGTCATCATTTTACCAAAAGGGCAAAACGTGCCTATTGATGGAATAATTTTAGAAAATACTTCTGAGTTAGATATGGCAGCAATTAATGGTGAACCTTTACCAAAAACCGTGCAACCAGGGGATTTTGTGGTTTCTGGTGCTATCAATTTAACTGCTTCACTAAAAATTCAAGTACAAAAAACAGCAAGAGAATCTACTCTTGCTAAAATCATTGATAAACTTGAAAATATAGTTGATTCAACTTCGAAAATACAAAGATTAGCTGATGTAATAGTTAAATATTTTATTCCTGTTATTTTATCAATTGCTCTTATAAGTTTTCTTGCTTGAACAATTTCTTTATATCTAATTGATTCTAAGTATTGACCTTCTTACTTAGAAAAAGATCTACAACCAATTTATTATGGAATAAAAATTGGCGTAACTGTTGTTGTTATAGCTTGTCCTTGTGCTTTTGGAATTGCGGCTCCTGCTGCTATTTATTCTGCAAGCGGACTTGCAACAAAAAATAAAATTCTCTTTTCTTCTGCTGATGTTTATGAAAAACTTAAAAAAGCAAAATACCTAATTTTTGACAAAACAGGAACATTAACAAAAGGAAAACCTGAAATTGTTAAAGTTTTTGGAGATAGCAATTTTGAAACAATTGCTCAAAGTTTAGCTAGCAAATCTCACCACCCTTTATCTCAAGTTATAACTAATTATAAAAAATTTAATCCCGTTTCTATTTCTAATGAAAAAGAGATTCCGGGATATGGAATCATAGGTGAATTTGAACAAAGTCAATACGAACTTGGATCTTATAAAAAAATGTTAGAAAAAGGTTTTATTGACGAAGTAAAAATCAATTCTTTTGAAGCATATAGTTATGTTGTTCTTTCAAAGGACAATAAAATAGTTTTTGTTTATGCTCTTGGTGATCAAATCAAGCAAGATGCTAAAAAAATAATAGAAAAATTTCATAAACTCGGATTAGAAGTAGTTATTGCTTCTGGAGATAATAAAGAAGTTGTAAAACAAATTGCATCTGAGTTGAATATAAAGGAATTTTACGGACAATTGCAACCAGAAGATAAACTCAAATTAATAAGTGAATACAAAGAAAAAGGTGAAACTATCTTTGTTGGAGATGGCCTAAATGATATTTTAGCTATTAAACAAGCAGATTTAGGAATTGCTTTTGCAAGTGGGTCTGATTTGGTAAATAGTACAGCCGATATTTCATTAATGACTAATGAATTATATGCTGTTTATCAAGCAATTTATTTAGCTAAAAAAACATTAATGGTTATCAAAATGAATTTTATTTGAGCTTTCTTATTTAATTCACTTGCAATTCCTTTAGCTATTAGTGGATTAATTTTTCCTTGAATAGCTGCTCTTATAATGATTCTTTCCAATATTTTACTTTTAGTAAATACACTATACTTTAAAAGACATACATCTAAAAAACTCAAAACTATTGTTGAATAATTTATATTTGGATAAAAATTGTAAATAAACAATAATTTAAAAACAAAAAAATGAATTTTTTCTATTTTTTTTATATAATTTAAAAATAATAGAATATCGATGACGAAGACACGTTCAAAGAGTTAAAGCACTAGAGAATTGACGGTTGGTGCAAGTCAATCTGGATCCTTTGAATATCACTTCCGAGACCTAACAAGGCGTTTGGTTCACGAAACGAACAAAAAAGAGAATCTGATTCAAGGTGGTACGTTAGTCCTTGAATGCAGATTTTTATTTTATTTAAAAAGGAGTAGTTATGGAAAAACAATATAAAGATACTTTAAATATGCCTCAAACAGATTTTGAAATGAAGGCAAATTTAGTTGAAAAAGAAAAAAAATACAGACAATTCTGACTCGAAAAAGAAATTTACCAACAAGTTTTAAAGAAAAATAAAGGTAAACCACAATATGTTTTACACGATGGTCCACCTTATGCAAATGGAAACATCCATTTAGGACATGCTCTAAATAAAATTATTAAAGATATTATAGTTAGATATAAAAGTATGAGTGGTTTCTACTCACCTTTTGTAAATGGTTGAGATACTCATGGTCTACCTATTGAGTTAAAAATGCTACAGAATTTGAATAAAAATCAAAAAGATTTTTCTATTTTAGAACTTAGAAAAGAATCAAAAAAATATGCTTTAGAGCAAATAGAAAATCAAAAAAATCAAATGCAAAAATTACAAATGCTTAGTGATTTTAAAGAAATTTATATAACATTAAGACCTGAATTTGAAGCAAAACAACTTGAATTACTTAAAAAAATGGCTTTAGATGGTTTATTAAGAAAAGGATTAAAACCAGTATATTGATCACCTTCAAGCCAAACAGCTTTAGCTGAAGCTGAAGTAGAATATGCAGAACACAGATCTCCTTCAATTTATGTTAGTTATCTTGTTACAAAGGGAAATTCCTTTATAAAAGAAAATGATAATCTAATTATTTGAACAACAACTCCTTGAACTTTAATTGCTAACTCAGGTGTTGCTATTGGGCAAGATTTTGATTATTCTAGAGTTCAAGTACAAGAAAAAATTTATATAGTAGCAACTGAATTGGTTGAAAAACTTGCAGCAGAGTTTAAATGAGAATCATATAAAATTCTTGAAACTACAAAAGGGAAAGAATTATATGGAGCAGAATACATAAGACCTATAAAAAGAGATTTAACTGGTAAAGTGGTTTTAGGACATCACGTAGAAATCACAGCAGGTACTGGTCTTGTTCATATGGCTCCTTTATTTGGTGAAGATGACTTCTTAATTGGTAAAAAAGAAAATCTAGATATGATAATGCACGTTGCTGATGATGGAACTCTAAATAAAGAAGCAGAACAATATGAAGGAATGTTCTATGAAGACGCTAATAAAGAAATAGGAATGTTTTTAGAATCAAAAGGTGAATTATTAAAATTACAATTTATAAAACACTCATATCCACATGATTGAAGAACTAAAAAACCTATTATATTTAGAGGAACACCACAATGATTTGTTTCAATTGATAAATTTAAAAATAAAATTTTAGAAGCTATTGATGAAGTTAAATTCTTCAATGAATGAGGTAAAAAACGTTTATCAAAAATGATTGAAAATCGTGCTGAATGAACAATTTCCAGACAAAGAACTTGAGGAGTTCCAATCACAATTTTCTATGATAAAAACAGAGATCCTGTGATTAACGAAGAAATTTTTGACTATGTAATTAATTTAGTCAAACAAAACGGAAGCGATGTTTGATATGAAAAAGAAGTTGATGATCTTTTACCTGAAAAATATAGAAATTTAGGTTGAACAAAAGAAAAAGATATTATGGATGTTTGATTTGATTCAGGTTCTACTTCCATCGGAGTAGAAATAGAAGGAACAACAAAACCTTTTGATTTATACTTTGAAGGTTCAGATCAATATCGTGGTTGATTTAACTCTTCTTTAATTAACTCAGTAGTTTATAGAGGGACTGCTCCATATAAAGAATTACTTTCACACGGATTTATTGTTGATGAAAAAGGTCAAAAAATGTCTAAATCTCTTGGTAATGGAGTTGAACCAATTGACTTAATTAACAAGCACGGAGCTGATGTTTTAAGACTTTGAGTTTCTAATAGTGAATATTCTGATGATATTTCTTATTCAACTAAAATTTTTGAACAAAACATCGAAATATACAGAAAAATAAGAAATACAATTAGATTTTTACTTGGAAATATTAATGATTTTGATTATGCGAAAATAGACAACATTCAGCTTGAAGGAATTCATAAATTTATTGCTAATAAAATTAATAAGTTAAATAATGAAATTATTAAACACTATAGCGACTTTAGATTTTTATTAGTTGTAAAAGAAATAAATAATTTCATTATTGATTTTTCTGGATTTTATCTTTCTATAACTAAAGATAGTTTATATGCAGACAAAAAAGATTCCCCAGAAAGATTAATGGTTCAAAAAAATCTTTACAATTTAACTCAATTGCTTTTAATTTCTTTAGCTCCTATTTTACCAACAACAACTGAAGAAGCATATTCTTTCTTTAAAAAAGAAAATAAACAAATTTCAATTCATTTAGAAGACTTTTTAAAAGAGAAAAAAGTTGATGAGCAAATGGAACAAAAGTGAAAAGAGTTTTTTACACTTAAAGATGAAATATATAAATTAATTGAAGAACAAATTAAAAGTGGAACTATCAAAAGACAAAATGAATCTAAAGTTTATATAAAAACAGATAGTGAATTTATTAAAAAACTTAACTTAGTTAAACTATTAATGGTTGGAACAGTTGAATTTGCAAACGAAACTAAAGTTACATCTTTTGATTCGTTAAAATGTCAAAGATGTTGAAATCACTTTGAAATGGTTCATATTAAAGATGACATATGTTTAAGATGTTTTGAGGTTTTAAAAGATGGACAAAATTAACATTTTTTTCAAGAATTGAAAAACAAAAATTTTGAGTTTTAATAAAAAAAGATTAATAATTAATGCACTTATTACTTTTGGTGTTTTATTAGTTTTAACACTAATTGATCAATTAACTAAAAATCTTATTTTTGAACATCAATATTTTCAAGAAAGAGCTGAATGAATTGATGGAAAAACCCTTTATAATTATGGTTTTATTGGTTTTAGACCTTTATTACATAGAGGTGTAACTTCAGGATTAAATAAATATTTAGGTTTTACGTTAATCCATATTTTCAGTTTATTAATTGTTATTGTTGTTCCTTATTTTATGGTTTTTTCTAAAAAATATTACACATTAGTATTTTTAGGATTTTTATGAGCAGGAACTTTTGGAAATATGCTTGACCGTTTTATAAATCAAAATGGAGTTAAAGATATTTTATTCTTACCATGACACGATAATGGAACATTTAACTTTGCTGATACCTTTATTGTAATCGGTTCTATTGGTTCAACTATAATCTTACTTTATACAAGTTTAATTGAACCTTACTTTAACAAGAAAAAAAATCTTAATCATAAAAACGATTTTACAAACAATAGTAATAATAATGGAGAAAACCACACTTTAGATTCAAACAAATCAGAAGAAAAAAACCCAGAAAACTAATCTGGGTTTTTTATTATATTAAAATCTCAATTTGTCCATTCTAATATCAATATATCACCCCAAGTTTCCTAGTTAATAGCAAAAAAGACAAAATTAACTATTTTTTTGATTCATTTTATTTTTTTTGTTTTTTTCTTTACACCATTTTTGATAAAACTCTTTTTATATCAGATTAATATTTAAAATTTTCATTATTTTCATCAATTTTATAATTTAAAGTTTCTACTTTAATTATTTCACCTTTAAATTCAGCTACAACACTTGTTTGAGAATTAAATGCTGCAATAAATTTATTATTTGTAATTTTATCTACAATTCCATTATCTTTGTAAAATTTATTAATTAAGAAAATAAAGTATTTTAAGACAATAAGCGCTAAAAAATTAAGTATGAAATGCCCAAGAATATGAGAACCTTTTTAAGATTGTAAGTTCTTTTCGTTTCTTTAATAAAAGAAATCATTATGCTTGAATCTGCTGTATTTCCTTTAAAAACCTTTATAAAAAAGAATTCCATTTCTATCAATTGCCATTCCAATAACAATTTGGTCTTCCTTAAATTTTGCATCTTTTAAATATCCAAGAATTTTTAAACCAGTTCTTTGAAAACTTTCAAAATAAACAGTTGATGAATCATAAAAAATTAATTCAACATCTCTGCTGTTTCTTCTATAATAATGTTATTAAAATTCGAAAAGATTTCTTTTTCACTATTTACTAAAATATCAAGAAATATGTAAAAAGAATTTTTAGAAGAAGTCAAATTATTATCGAATTTTTCTTTGTTTTTAAATCTTTGAAAAACACTTTGTTCATAAAGGATTTTTGAAGCTGTTTGATATTCTAAAATTCCTTCTAAATCTTTAATTGAAAACTAAATTCAATATCGAAATTATTTATTAAATTGGTTTTCTTTTAAAAATCTAATAACTCCATCATTATTATTATCTTCTTTAGTGATATAGGTTTTTGCTTCTAAAACCTTTAAATTTTCTGTATTTTTCATTGCTACAAAATAATTTGTTACTTCTTTAAAAGTAATATCATTTTCGGAGTCTCCGAAAGCAATAATTCTATCATCTTTAGCAATTATTTTTTTATCCATTAAAAATTTTAATGCTTTACCTTTGCTTATTCCTCTTATCATCACATCTATTGAATTAGGTTGAGATTCTATTAAATCTAAGTTAGCAAATTTAGAAAGGAAATCCAATATATCTCTTTGTTCGATTTTATCTATTTTATCAAATATAATTATGAATTTCATAGGTTTTTCATTTTTTTTAATTTCAAGATTATCAATAAATTCATCAAAATTATTAACAAAAACTGAAGCAACATTAATAGAAGAAGGTAGTTTACTTTCTTTTAAGTGTATTTTATTGTTGTTTGGATTGAATTTTATGCTTTTTTGATTTGTATGTAATGAAAAATCTACATTTTTCGTAAATAATTCTCGAGCTATTTCCTTTGTATAAACTATATCCATCGTTTTATTATATATGTTTTCATAATCATTATTTTCTATTTTTGTGTTTAAAGATATAGATAAACCATTGTAAGAAATTATAGGGCAACTTATGTTTAAATCATCTACAAAATATTTAGCTGAAAAGAAAGGTCTTCCAGTTGCTATTACTATCTTTTTATTCTTTTTAAAATATAAATTTTTTAAGTATTTTTTTGTTTTTTCATTTATAAAATTATTATCATTTAAAAGTGTTCCATCCAAATCAAAAACAAAAGTATTAAAAATTATATTTTTTTCTGGTTTATAAAAGTTAAATAAAGTGGTTATTTTTCCTTTTAAAGATTTTTTTAAATTTATTTTTGATTTATTCTTCAAAATATATTCAAGTGAATCTAAATTCATTTGTTTTTTTTGACTAAATGTTATATCTTTAATTATAGATTCTTGATTTTTAGATAAAAAGAAATTAAGTTCATTTTTAAAATGTAATTTTATATTTTCAAATATTTTTTCATCAAATTTTCAATAATACATTTTTTTAATGTTATAGTACATTCTTCTTAAAGATTTATTTTCGTGTTTCATCTTTTTTAAATCTTTTTCAACATTTATAAAATTAAACGGATATAAATTATTATTTTTTTCATATGTAAATAATTCTAATTCTTTATTTTTCTTTAAAATATAACTTTTATACTTAAAATTCAATAAAGAAAATGAATATTTTAAGTTTTTAAAATTTACCAAATCTTCTTCTAATAAAAAATTATTTATTAGGTCTATTTCTTTATCAAATTGTTTTTTATTTTTCTTTACTTGTTTTCAAATAAATAAAGAAATTAAAATTCCTAAAAAAATTACAAATAATATAGATACTCACAATAAACCAATTTTTTCGTCAAAAAAGTTTTTTAATTTAAATCAAAAATCTCAACCCCTCGAAAGAGCAAGAATAACTATAGATAAAGAAGAAATAATTAATATTAAAGATAACTTTTTCTGATTTTTTATTTGAAATCTTTTGTTATCTCATTTTTGAATTTCATTTTCTGTTTTTATATTTTTTTCTATCTGTTCCTCCAACTCTTTTGCTTTTGATATTTCTTGTTCTAATAATTTATGTATTTTACGAATTTCTAATTTTTCGCTTAAATGTACAAAATAATCATTCATGTTTTTTGTGGTGTTAAATTCTAAATTATCAGTATTAGAATTTTTATATGTGTAAATAAGTTCGGTGTTATTTTCTATAATATCTTCTTTATTTATAATTTTAACAAGATTTAATTCGGTTTCGATTTTCGAATTTATTTCGAATAATAATTTAGAAAGTTTGTTTTTATATGAAAAAAAATAGTATTTATCATCATTGTCGTTTTCTATTTTTTGTAAATAAATAGACAACTTACTATAAGAATCTTGTAAAGTGATTTTTTCATATAAAGAATAAATATAATAAATAAAAACTATTTCGTTAGCTTTATCTTGAGACAACCATTGTCATTTAATACTATTATAAATAAAAGAAAATATGATTAGATTATCTTTGTGTACTAATATTGTACTACCTGAAGTTTTGCTTCTTTGGAAAAGATTATTTTTAAATTCTTCATCTATTTTTTTAAACTTTTTATTTTCTAAATATTCTTGATAAGTTATATCGTTTATATTATCAATGTAAAATTTATTAAATGTTTCTAATAATTTTTCATCTTCTTTGAATGGTTTTGTATCGCTTTTAATAAAAGTATCTAAACTTATAAAATGATTTACATTTTTTTGAATTTCTGAAAAAATATTATCAAAAATTAGTTCATCTTGAATATTTACTAAAAAATCTGATAATAAATAAGAAATAGAATTATTTATTTTTTCACTTTTAAAATTAAAAATTAAGTTATACACATTATTAACGTATTCATTAGATTCTTTTGTTGCATTTATCATTTCTACAGAAAATTCAATAATTATTTTTTCTTTTGTCTGAAAATATAAGTTTATAAAACTTTCTTCTTTATTAATATTTTCTTCAGAATTTAAAAATTTCTTAATCTCATTTAATTTAGGTTCACTAAAAATATTAAATTTTAAGCTATTGCTAAAAAATCTTTCTATCTTTTCATTGAATAAATCTGAAGAAAAAGTAAAATAATCCTTAAAAAAATAAGCATTATTTGCTTTATATATTCCTAATAGTTGTTTCTTTAGATTCTCACTAATAGAAAAATGAGAAATTATTTTCACTATTGCTTTGCTATTTTCTGAATTAGTTGATTTCATAATATAATTATATAACTTAATAAATATATTTGAGAAAGATTTATTAGTTTTATATTAAAACAGAAATAAAATGTCACCCCCCATTCCCAATATAAAATGTCACTTTT
>NZ_JBTGVH010000026.1:0-13050 GCF_054343485.1 Mycoplasma sp. 613B
TGTCCCATACTTTAAATTTTACTTTAAAGTGGTGCACTTGATCTTACAATTAAGCTTCTTTTATAAAGGAAATTCCTTTAGAAAAGAATTTATTAGTATTTGAAATAAATAACTTGACAGCCAATTATGAATACTTTATTTATAAAATAATAATAAATAATCAAGAAGTAAATTTTAATAATTTTAGTACTAAATTTCAACTAGAAATAGCAAATATTGAAATTAATAATTCTTCAGTTTTAAATCAAAGAGAAGAAGTTTCTAATATCAATTTTATTCTTAACAATACTGAATATCTAGAAGAATCTAACCCAATTACTATTGTTGAATTAATTGATGAAGAACAAAATACATATTTATTTGAAGATATTTTACAAAACAATATTTTAAATATAAATTTAAATAAAATCTTATCTTCAAGTTCAAAAACATTAAAAGTTTCAAAAATAAATTTTAAAGATTTAAAAAACAAAATAATAATATCAAATGAAATTTTAAATACTAAATTTACAACTAAAAAAATTAGCAATGAAATAGAAAATAAAGAAGATAATTTTGTTATAGATTTTATAAATTTTAAAAACATTACAGAAAACAGTTTTTTAGTAATATTCCATTTTTCAGAATTTAATTTATCTAATGAAAATCTAAAAACTTTTAAATTAGTATTAAAATCTAAAAATTCTGATGAAGAAGAAAAAGAGATAATAGTAAGTAATTACGAAGTTAATTCTCCTTTTATTGAAATAAATGTAAATGAATTAAAAAGCAATACTCAATACTATATTGATTCTTTTTCTTTAAATAATAAAAATTTAACTATAGAAAAACTTGTAAAAGAAGTAACTACTGCAAAAACTACAATAAAAAACTTTTCAAGTTCAGAATTAATATTTGATGAATCAAAAAATCTTTATTCAATAAAACTTAGTTATGATAAAAACCAATTTTATATTCCTAATAATGCTGTATTTTCCGTGTTTTTATCACCAACAAGTGAAGAAAATAATCTTATAGAATTAACTAATGAAGAAATTTCAAGTGACAACTCTTTTGTATTTTTTAATATAAAAAATCAAATAAAAAAAGGTGTTGAATACAACTTAATAAAAATTCTTTATGAATCAAAAGAAATTTCATTCCCACCTTTATCAATTTTAATTAAAGATAAATTATTTTCCTTCCCAAAACCTGATATTTTAGAAAATAAAACTTTAACTCAAAGTGGTAATATCAATAACCCTAAAATTATTTTTGATAAAAATATTTTCCCAAATAGTGTCCTTCTAGAAAAAACTGATAATAATTTAAATCTAGTAAAAAATTATTTTAATATTGAAATGACAAAAATATTAAAATATATTCAAGGGACTTTTAAATTTAGTGATGAGTTTCCAAAATGAACAAACTTTAGTGATTTTAATAATCCTATTCCTGCTGAAAAACTTTTATCTAAAATACCAGATTTACAAGCAAGATTCAAAGAAGAAAATAATATTTATAAATACGTTAATAAACTTATGCCTATTTTTATTCAATATCAAGAAATTAAATTATCAGGAAACAAAAAAGAAGCAACATTAAAACTTAATTTAAAAAACTTTTTAAATAAACCATTTACTGATAAAAAAATAGGAATTACCTTTGATTTTAGAAAAAAAGATGATTCTTTTGAAACAAAAATTTCTCAAAGAATACTAATAAATTTAGAAGAATTATTAAATAATAAAAATGTTTTAAATAACGAATGAGTAACTGAGTTTTTTGAAGAACCTTTTGTAAAATTTAATTATAATATCGATAATGATTCTAATTTAATTATAAAAATTAAACCAAACGATGAATATAGTGATTATATTCCTGATTTTAGTTTCACTCAAGATGAAACTAAAATTGAAAACAATATTTTTATTTCTAAATATAATACTTTAGTTGATGTTTCATATTTAACAAAAGATGAAGAAGATGAAAATTTCTCACTTGTTCCTGAAACTTATCAATCAGATTTACATGCTAAATTAAGTTCTAATGGACAATATTATTCAAACAAAATTAATAATCCACTTAAATTTAGTAATGGTAAAAGAATTTTAGAACAAGAAACCGACACAAATTTTCAAGAAATTAGAAAAAGAGTTTTTGTTGTTGGTGGTGGAACTTCAACTATGCTTGCAAAAGTTAAACCCAACGATCCAAATGATTATAGATATTTTTTCATAACAAATAGACACGTTAGTGACATTTTAGAAACAAGATGATATGATTCTAGAGTTTTAAAAAAATTTTTAATTCCAGATTTCAACGATTCCAAGGTAAATAGTGCTAATAGTGAAATTTCAATAAATGTAGAAAAAAAATGATTCAATTTTAATTTTTGACAAGCAATAAATCAAACCAAAAGAGATGAAACAAAAGAACAAGATTCAAATAGAAATAATGCTGATATATCAATATCTATAATTGATATTGAACCAATTTTAAAACAAGCAAAATTAGAAAAAAATACCAAAATTATCAATTACTTAAATGAATGACAAAAATTAAAACCACTTAAATTAAGCAAAAAAACTAATTATATTTCCCAAAATAATTATGTAAAATTCTTTGTTAGCAGTTTCCCACAAGATCCTCATCTAAACTTTTCTGGTAGAAGATATAGAGAACATATTATTAATAGAATAGAAAAAGTAACTATAAATGATCAAGCACAAGAATTTGCAAAATATGGTTATTTTAAAACTTTTATTCAATATGATAACAACAATAATAACGATAAATATGATTTAATTTCTGGAGCATCAGGAAGTATAGTTTATGATGAAAGTGGAGAAATGGTTGCTATCTTTATGCAAAATACAGGAGATGATGGTTATGGTTTCGGTTTTTTTTCTTCCTTGGAATTTGACTATTTCGGTTTTGAAACTTCTAGCAACCCTAATTCCTTTAAAAATAAATTATTAAAATCAATAGAATTAGAACCATCAAAATTTGAAATGATTGAAATATAAAAATGCGGATTTCCGCATTTTTTCTTTATATTCGTTTTAATAAGATTATTTTCCAATACCATTTATTTCATTTTTTCTAGATAAAGTTATTGATCCTTCTTTTGTAACAAGTAAATCATCTTCAATTCTTGCTCCACCAAAACCTTCTATATAAATACCAGGTTCAACTGTAATAACCATTCCTTCTTCTAATACAAAATCACTTAATGATGAAACATTTGGTAATTCATGAACATCAATTCCAAGACCATGCCCTGTAGAGTGAACAAAATATTCACCATATCCTTTGGATTCAATATAATCTCTACATACTTTATCAACTTCAGAAGCTTTTATACCTGGTTTTACAAATTGTCTTCCAAGTTGTGCAGCTTCTTTAACAATTTGTAAAATTTCTTCTTTTTTAGGATCTACTTTTGAGTTATTAGGATTAAAAATAAATGTTCTTGTTATATCTGCTCCATAACCTTTATAAATAGCACCAAAATCAATTTTTAATAAGTCTCCTGACTTAACTACTGCAGAAGTTGGGT
This sequence comes from Mycoplasma sp. 613B, assembly GCF_054343485.1. NCBI lineage: Bacteria > Bacillati > Mycoplasmatota > Mollicutes > Mycoplasmatales > Mycoplasmataceae > Mycoplasma > Mycoplasma sp. 613B. The sequence continues at coordinate 3,542 of NZ_JBTGVH010000026.1, forward strand.
GGTGATGTGGAACTGCAGAATTAGCTCCCGCAGCAATGATAGAATCAAAACATTCTTTTTGTGCACCTTTTTCTTTCATTAAAAAGTTTAATTTTCTATCAAGTTCTTGTTCGCTTTGTCCTTCTTTAATTTCTTTTAGTAATTCATCATAAGCCTCTAGTGAAATATCAATAGCTTTTTTAATTAATTTTACTTCTTCTTCATCTTTTAGTATTCTAAGTTTTTGACCTGAAATTTCAACTATTTCACTGTTTGGAAATGATTTTTTTATTCTATTTAACTCAACAAGAGTTATATAATCAGCTTCAACTCCAATTCTTTTGTATTCTTTGCTTTTAGAAAAATTATCTCAATTTTCTTTGTTAAATAAAACTAATTCAGCATTTTTTACTTGTTTTTTTGCATATTCATAGTAACGTCCATCAACAAAAACATATGATTTATTTTTTTCCATCACAGTAATTCCATCTGTTGATTGAATTGTTGATAATCAAAGTCTTGTTTGTGGAGCAAATGAAATTATTGCATCTAATTTTTTCTCTGTTAATGTTATATCTAAATATTTTCTATTCATTTTTAACTTATCTCTTTTCTTATTTTTTTTCTTTATGTGATGTATGTTTGTTGCATTTATGACAGTGTTTAGACATTTCTAATTTTTCTGTCTGTGTTTTTTTGTTTTTTGTTGTTATGTAATTTTCCATTTTACATTCATTGCATCTTAAAGTAACACCTTCTCTTGGCATTTTTCCTCCTAATATAAAATAATAATTTAATTAATTTAATTTTAACAAAAAGAAGAAAATATTTTTAAAATTAGATTTTAATAAAAAACTCTGCATTTATAATAAAGCAGAGTAGAAACTAAAATTTAAATATAGTATTTATTCTTTTATAAAGGAAACACAAGGAAAATTATTTTTTTTCTTTATGTGATGTATGTTTGTTGCATTTATGACAGTGTTTAGACATTTCTAATTTTTCTGTCTGTGTTTTTTTGTTTTTTGTTGTTATGTAATTTTCCATTTTACATTCATTGCATCTTAAAGTAACACCTTCTCTTGGCATTTTTCCTCCTTATTGTATTTTTATAAATAAAAGATAAAAAAATTTTATCAAAAAATTCACATTTTTTTATTTTTAATCTTTTTATTTTTGTAAATTTATATTTAAAATCATTTTTAATCTATAATAATATTATATAAGAAAGGAAAAGTTATGAAAATAATTCAAAAAAATAAAATAGCAAATTTCAACTATGAAATTTATGAAAAATATGAATGTGGAATTTCTTTACTTGGTTGAGAAATTAAATCCATAAGAGCTAACAATTTTAACTTAAAAAATTGTTATGCTACTTTTAAAAAAGGTGAATTATATTTAACTAACTTACATATTTCCTTATATATGGCCGTAAAAGGAGATGAAGAGAGAGAAAGAAAATTGCTTTTACATAAAAATCAATTAAAGAGAATTGAACTAAAACAAAAACAACAAGGATTTACTCTTGTTCCTTTAATGTTTTATTGAAATGATAAAAATAAAGTTAAAGTTGAATTAGCTTTAGTTAAAGGTAAAAATAAAATAGATAAAAGGATTTCTGAAAAAGAAAAAGAATTAGAAAGAACAATTAAAAAAATTATTTATTAAAAAATGCATAAATTTCAAAATTATGATAAAATAAAATTGCTTTTTTAATAAGAAGAAAAAAAATAAAAAATTATTTTGTTTTTTTAAAAAAAGTAGTATAATAATAAAGCATTATTATTTGCAATGCTAAATGCCGATTTAGCTCAGCGGTAGAGCAGCTGGCTGTTAACCAGTTGGTCGCAGGTTCGATCCCCGCAATCGGCGCCATGGCCCATTGGTGAAGCGGTCAACACACATGGTTTTCATCCATGCATTCACGGGTTCGAGTCCCGTATGGGTCACCATTTTTAGGAAGATTAGCTCAGTTGGGAGAGCATCGCCCTTACAAGGCGGAGGTCGTGGGTTCGAGCCCCTCATCTTCCACCATGCCGTCTTAGCTCAGCAGGCAGAGCAACTGACTTGTAATCAGTAGGTCGTAGGTTCGATTCCTATAGACGGCACCATCATGTTATTGGTTTAAAAAAAGGTTCGATTCCTTTTAACATGACCTTAAAATGCGCGAGTGGTGAAATTGGCAGACACGCTAGATTTAGGCTCTAGTGCTTTACGGCGTAAGGGTTCAAGTCCCTTCTTGCGCACCATATAATTTTTATAATTATCATTAAAGCAAAATTATTAAATTTTGCTTTTTATTTTGTTTTTTTAAAGTAATATTTATTATATGATTAAACTTTTATACAAAGAAAAAAATATAAGTTCATTTCAAAAAATAAAAAAATTTGCAAAAGAAAATAATATTAAAAAAATCGGTCATACAGGAACTTTAGATCCAATGGCTACTGGATTGTTGTTAGTTGCAACAGATGAAGATACAAAATTAATTAATTATTTAGATAAAAGCACAAAAACTTATATAACCACAATGAAATTTCACTTAGATTCAAATACCTTAGATATAGAAGGAAAAATTACTGAAATCAATTACACAAAAAAAATAGAATTAGCAGAAATTGAAGAAAAAATAAATTCTTTTATTGGTTGCTATATGCAAACTCCACCTATTTTTTCTGCTAAAAAAATCAATGGAAAAAGGGCTTATGATTTAGCAAGAGAAAATAAAAATATAGTTTTATCCAAATCAAAAGTTTGCATTGAAAAAATTAAAATCATAGAGTTCAATTATGAAAAACAAGAATTAACTTTTGAAACAACAGTTTCTAGAGGAACTTATATAAGAAGTTTAATAAGAGATATAGCTAATAAATTAAATACTTCTGCCATTATGACCTCTTTAGAAAGAACAAAGTTAAGTAATTTAACTTTAGATGATCTTCATTTGGAACAAATAGATCCTTTGAGTATAATCGATAATAATTTGCCTAAATTTGTTTTAAATGATATGCAACTTAAAACTTTAGTAAAAGGACTTAATTTTGAAATAGAAGAAGATGATAAACAAGAAATTGTATTAATTTTTAATAATAAAATTGTTGGATTTGGTAGAATTTATAAACAAAAAATGTTTTCTAATAAACTTTTTGGAAATATAATAAATAAAGTTTTAAAAATGGAGTAAAAATGAAAAAATATAAATTAATTTCTTTTGATATAGATGGAACACTTTTACCATACACACAAAAAGATTTTTTTCCAGAAATCAAAAAAATGTTTGTTGATTTAAAAAAACAAGGAATAGTGGTTATTTTTTGTACAGGTAGAGAAATGATTACAATCGGTAATCTTCTTGATGAAGTAGAAGTAGATTACTTTTTAGGAGCTAATGGAGCATTTATTTTTGATTGCAAAAAGAAAAAAATTATTTATGAAGATAAAATAAATTACAATGATTTTATTACATTAAGTAATTTTTTAGATAAGGAAAATTGTGATTATAGTGTAATGACAGATAAATACGGTTATTTTTCAGAAGGTCATGATTTTAATAATTGATTTTTAAAAGATCACACCGCAAAATTTAAAAAATTAACTGATTTAGAGTTTGATCAAAATAACTTGCATATCATAACTGTAAAAAGTTCTGATCCTAATTTAATTTCTAAAACAGCCGATTTTTTAAAGAAAAATGATTTAAATCTTGAAATAAATTCCACATGATCAAAAGGTTTTTTTATTAGTACATTAAACAGTAATAAAGCTAAAGGACTAAAAGAATTAGGAAAAATTATAAACATTTCACTTCAAGAAATGATTGCTTTTGGTGATGGTTCAAATGACTATGAAATGATAAAAGAAGTTGGTTATGGAATTGCTATGGATGGTGCTCCGGATTTTGTTATAAAAGTTGCTAAAGATACAGCACTTTCTTCTGAAGAAAAAGGAACATATTTAAAACTAAAAGAATTAGGAATTATTTATTAATGACAAAAGTTATACTTTTCAATGATGACAATAACCAAGAATTGCAAGATTCTTGCTTTATTTTAGGATCTTTTGAATCTTTTCATAAAGGGCATTTAAAACTATTAGAAAAAGCAAAAGAATTTAATAAAAAAATAACAATTTTACTTTTTGAAAATCCTGAAATTTTACCTAAAAATAATCAAAAGTTTTTTTCAGATTTATTTTCCAGAATTCAAGTTATTGCCAATTTAAAAATTAACTACATTTTACTTTTAAAATTTGATGAAAACATCAAAAATACTGACGGTTATGATTTTATTAATCTTTTAATTAAAAAAGGAGCAACTAAATTTATAATAGGTTCAGACTTTAAATTAGGAAAAAATGGTTTATTAAATGCACAAAAAATAAAAGATTATTTTGCAGATACTGAAATAGTAGAACTTTATAAAGAAAATGAAAGAAAAATATCTACTTCTTTTTTAAAAGAATTGCTAGTTAGTGGAAATTTTGAAGCAATTAATAAAAATTTAGTAGAAAATTTTTTCATAAAAGCTAAAATAAATTTTAAAAATGAAGTTTTCTTCCTTAAAAATCAAACTATTTTTCCAGCTGGAATTTACCTTTGTTATTTAATATGAAATGAAAAAAAATATCCAGTTATTCTTTGAAGGGATTTTGTTTTAAAAAAAGATAAAATCTTTTTCTTTGAGGGTTTAAAAGTAGAAATTGAATCAATAGAAATTGTTTTTATTGAATTTGTAAAACAAAAAAGAATAATCACAACAGAAATAGAAAATCAATTAACAACTAAAGAAAAAGAAGAAATTAAAAAGCTTTTTAGTTATTAAAAATTAGTTTTTTTATTAAAATAAAAGCATTTTTTTATTTCTCTTAATAAAATAAAAAATATGTAATATAATTTTAAAGTTATGGATTTAATTAAATATATAAGAGATGTTCAAGATTTTCCAAAAAAAGGAATCTTATTTAAAGACATTTCTCCATTACTTGCTAATGGGGAAGTTTTAAGATATGTGATAGATAAAATGAGTGAATTAAGCAAAGATGCAGATATAATAATTGGACCTGATGCTAGAGGTTTTCTTTTTGGAACTCCAGTTGCTGCTATGCTAAAAAAACCTTTTATTATGGTTAGAAAACCAAATAAATTACCAGGTGAAGTAGTATCTATGAATTATGATTTAGAATATGGTTCAAATGCTTTAGAAGTGCAAAAAGGAATGATTAAACCAGGGCAAAAAGCTATAATTATAGATGATGTTCTTGCAACCGGTGGAACAACAAGAGCTATTATTAATTTAGTTGAATCACAAGGAGCTACTGTTGAAAAAATTGTTCTTCTTATGGAATTAGAAGAACTAAAAGGTCGTGATATGCTAAAACCTTATGAAGTAGAATCATTAATAAAAATTTAAGATACTTTAACCAGCAAATTCTGGTTTTTTTATAATAAAATGTCTTAATTATTAATTTGAAATATTAAAAAAAATGATACAATTTTATATTATTTTAATTGGAAAGGATAAAAATGAAGATTGCTGGATATTGAAGAAGATTTTTTGCTAGTTGAATTGATACTTTTTTAGCAGTTATTACAGTTGGAGTAATGTTTGTAATACAAATTATTCAATTCTGTTCTGGAAAACCTACTTTCGGTATGAAAGTAACAGGGATAACTTATAGTTATGGTTCTGGAAGAATGTTAAGATTATTCTTATTTAAATTATTGTGAACATGTCTTTTACTTAGTTTTATTATAGATTTTTTCACAATTATTATGAAAAAAGGAACATTCCCTGAAATCTGAGCAGATAATTATATAGTTGTTGGCTTAAATTAATTATCAATTTATATAATTTTCAAAGCAAAATATTTTAAATAAACAAAAAACAATAATAATTTCTTCCTATTTTGTAAAAATAGTGTATAATAATATTGTTTTATGGGGGGGTAGCGAAGCGGCCAAACGCGGGTGGCTGTAACCCACTTTCTAACGATTCGGGGGTTCGAATCCCTCCCCCCCCACCATAATGCCCCATGGCCAAGCGGTAAGGCAGCGGTTTTTGGTGCCGCGATGCGTTAGTTCGAATCTAACTGGGGCAGCCAATCAAAAATGACCTAAGAAGCAAAATACTTTGCTTCTTTTTTTAATCAAATTTAAAAATATGCTACAATTAAACTAATAAAATAAAAGAAAGAGATAAAAATAATGAATAACAATTTTAAATACATTATTAAAAATAAAAAAATTATTGTTAAAATTTTTAACACTATTTTTGTCTATAAATCAAGATTTTTTTAAACCTTATAATAATATTTATAAATAGAAAAAGGTCTTGAAAAAAGATCTTTTATTTTATTATTTTTATTAGGAGGAGAAAATGATTAAAATTTCAAATTTAAAAAAGTCTTTTAAAAACAAAAGAGTTTTAGATATAAAGGAACTAAATATAGAAAATAAACAAATTTTCTGTATTTTAGGTAAATCAGGAAGTGGTAAAAGTACTTTTTTAAACATAATTAGTAACTTAATCAATCCTGATTTTGGAACTATTACCTTTGAGAAAGAAAACCCAAAAATTGAATTTGTTTTTCAAGATTTTAACTTAATTGAAGATTTAAACGCTTTTCAAAATATAAAAATTTCTTTAAATGTTAATTCTGAAACTATTGATGAAAAAGAAATTATTGAGCTAGCAAAAGATTTAGAGTTAGATGAAACACTTTTAAAGAAAAAGGTTAAACTATTATCTGAAGGAGAAAGACAAAGAGTAACTATTCTTCGGTCTCTAGTAAGAGATTTTGATATTTTGCTTGCAGATGAACCAACAAGCAACTTAGATGAAGAAAATTCCCATAAAATTTTTGATATATTTAATAAAATATCACAAAATAAACTTGTTATTGTTGTTTCTCACGATATTGATCTAGTTAAAAAATATGCTGATAGCTATTATGACTTAAATGCAAAGGAATTTAAAAAGAATGAAGAGAAAACACCTACTCCAAAAGAAGAAATTTTTAATCACAAAATAAGTAAAAAAAGAAATAAATTCTATAAATTATTACCTGCTCCTTATTTAAGTTTAATTGACATAACTAAAAAGAAATACTCTTTCTTTATTTCTTTTATTATTATGTTAATAGCGATTTTAATAGTCCCTATTTTTATGCTATTTTCAAGCAATAATTTAGCTCTTAAAAATGAAAATACAAGATTTTCAGATTTTGATAAAGCGTTTATAACAAAACAAATTAATCAATCTTATGAACTTAATCCTGGAGAAAAAGAAAAAATAAAGCAACTAGAATCAATTAATTATAGTTTAGATACATATGATAATTATGTAGTAAAACTTGTAATTAACAACGAAAAAGAAATATTAAAATTTCAAACTATTGAAAATGACAACTTTTTTAAAGATAGGTTGAAGTATTTAAATATAGAAGGAAATTTTCCAGAAAATGAAAATGAATTTATAATTTCAGAAGAAATTGCAAAAAAATATAATTTAAAAATCAATGATAAGGTTAACGTAAATTTTGGCAATTTACAAAAGGAATTAACTATTAGTGCAATTAATAATTCTTTAAATTTTGAAAACAAAAACTTAAATTTCTTTTCTTCAAAAACCCTTTCTTCCTTTATTAAAACAAATGAAAATTATTTTTTTAAAGGTTTTTCACTAAGAAAAACTAATCAAATAACTAAATATAATGTTGCTAATGAAAATGAAATAAATATCAAGTCCTATTCTGTTATAAATGATACTGACCAAATAATTGAAGGTCAAAAAGCTAAATCATATGAAGAAATTAATTTAAGTAAAGAAATTAAAGAAAAATATGACGTGCAACTTAATTCGTTTTTAGAATTAAATACAGGATATAATGATTTTTTAGTTAAAGTTGTTGGTTTTTTTGAAAGCACTAATCCTGAACTCAAAACAACAGATAGTAACTTTAAATATTTTGCATCAGAATATCAACCAACTTTTACAATTTTTACAAAACCCAACTACGATACTAATCTTTTAAAAGAAGAATTAAAAGAAATTAATCCTTATTTAAAATTAACAACAAATAATTCCCAAGTTTATAAACAATTAGCAGTTGGTAATAATTTCATTGCCTACTTATTATTACTTTTAGTTATTGTTGTTTCTGCAATTAGTTTTATTACAATTATTCTTTTTTCTAAATTTTTAACAGATTCTAAAAATAGAGTAATTGGAATTCTAAAACTTTTAAAAACAAAAGTTTTAAATATATTTTTATACCATTCCTTTTCTTATCTTATTTTAAGTTTATCGGTTTTAATATTTTTAATTCCTTCATTTTTTGCTTCATTTTATCTTGTTATAAATATAAGTCCTGGATTTAAACTTTTAGAGATAAACTATTCATATTTTTTAAGTATTAGTTTACTTGTTTGATTAATAATAAGTGTTGGTTATTATTTATTTTATTTATTAATCTCATTTTTAACATACAAAAAAAGGGCAATTAATCTTTTAAGATAAAATATTTTCTAAAAAGAAACTATTTTGATAATAAAAACAAAATACAAATGCATAATTTAGAAATTCACCTAAAAGAAAATCAATATTTTGTTTTAGGTAAAAATGTTCTTTCATCCATAGATAGCAAAAATTTTGGTTATGTTTTGTATTCTCAAATTATTGCTAAAGTTATTTCATAAAATTAAAAGTTTAAGAAAGCAGGATAAAAATGCCTGTTTTCTTATTTTTTTATCAAAAACTTGCTTTTTTTTTTTTTTTGTAAAATGAAACTAATAAAAATAAAAAGAAAAGGAAAATATGAAAAAAATTAAATTTTTATCTTTAAGTACACTAACTGTTTTACCAGTTTCTGCTCTATTTATTGTTTCTTGCCAACAAACTAAAACTGAATCAGGAAATCAAACTAACCAACCAACTAATCCTGCTCCTGCTTCACCAGCACCTCTAAATACTGATCCAAATCCTGTAACACCAAAATCAACTATTCCTTCTGATTCTAATCCTAAAGATGATGAAGATGACAAAGATTATGAAAATCAAATTAGTGATGAACATTTTGACAATAATGAAAATGATTCTGATTACTCTAAAGTAAAAGCATACAAAGAAAACGAAGTATCTAAAAAGAAAGCAATTTTTAAAAAAATTCTCGTTCCTTTTTATAAATGACAAGGAAATTCAGAAGAAGAAGCAAATAAAAAGGCAACTGAATTTATAAATAAAAGTACAAATCCAAAAGAATTAAAAGTTTTATGATACAAATTCATTCGTTCTCAACAAGTTAGAAATTTTGTTAAAACAGCAATTAAACAACGTTCCATTAGACAAATTGGAAAACTTTTAGCAAAAGAGATTTTCTATTCACTTAAAGAAGTTATAAAAAGAAAGAAACACTAAAAATATTAAAAATAAGGAAAATTCTAAAGGGATTTTTCTTTTTTTGCCAAAAACTTGCTTTTTTTGTAATTACAGATATAAAATGTCACTTTTTATAAATATGTGTTAATTTAA
>NZ_JBTGVH010000027.1:0-9606 GCF_054343485.1 Mycoplasma sp. 613B
TTTTCTCCTTAAATAAAAACATAAATTTGGTGTCCCAAATTTATGTCCCTGTTTAGACTTTAAGTTTTTTATTTACAAATAGTTTAATTAATTTGATAAATTCAATAAAAAATGTTGGTACTAACCCAAAAATAAATGGTAATGCAAATATTCAATTATTAAATGAATTTACATATACATTCATATTAAACACTTTGGAAAATTCTGGTATGTAAGTAACTGGTAAAAGAACAACAAAACTAATTGCAAAAGCTAAAAGAACAAATTTTAAATCATTAAATTTTTGTTTAAATAAACTTTCATTACTTCTTAATATAATAGAATTTAAAGATAAAATTATTCCCATAGTCATAAAACAAGATAAAGAAGCAAAGTTTAATGTTGATAAATTTTCTGCAGCTAAGATTGTTTTTATTTCATTTAAATTTGCTACACCACTTTGACTATAAGCACCTAAATAAAATGCTAATAATGATAGTGTTGTTGACAAGATGGAAAGTAAAGATATTTGAATTATCATTTCTTTAGTTAAGATAGAAGCATTTTTATGATTTGGTTTTTTATTCATTAAATCTTGTTTTGGTCTATTTAAACCTAGTGCAATTCCTGGGAAAGTTTCAGAAATAACATTTATTCACAAAATTTGTAAAGAAGATAAAGGATTTATACTAAAAATTAAAATTCCAATAAAAGTAGTTAATAAAGCTGTTAAATTGGTTGTAAAAAGGAAAATCATTAATCTTTTTATGCTATATAAAATACTTCTTCCTTCTTTTATAGCACTAACTATTGTTGAAAAATTATCATCTGTTAATACCATATCTGCAGCTTGTTTGGAAACATCGGTCCCTGTTATTCCCATAGCACAACCAATGTCAGCAGCTTTAAGAGCAGGAGCATCATTTACTCCATCACCTGTCATAGAAACAACTTTATTTTTGGTTTGTCAAGCTTTAACAATTCTGATTTTATCTTCAGGACTAACTCTAGCAAAAACTGCATTTTTTTCTATGTTTTCATTTAAATCTTCATCGCTCATTAGTTTTAATTCACTTCCACTTAAAACTAAATCTTCATCGGATTTTACTATGTTTAATTGTTTTGCAATAGCATAAGCTGTGTTTGCATAATCACCAGTAATCATTACAGTTTTTATTCCGGCTTTTTGTGCAATTGCAATAGAACTTTTAACCTCTTCTCTTGGTGGATCTATCATCCCTATTAATCCAACTAATGTTAAATTTTGTTCCACATTTTTTGAACTTAAATCATCTGGTAATTTGTCTCATTTTCTAATTGCTAATGCTAAAACTCTTAAAGCATTATTAGAAAATTCGATGTTTTTATGTTCTATTTGATTTGACAAATTGTTTGCAAGAGCAAAAATAGAATCAGGAGCTCCTTTTGTAATTGAATAAATATTTTCATTAATTTTTATAAAAACAGTCATCATTTTTCTATCTGAATCAAAAGGAATTTCGTTTATTCTTGGGTGTAAACTAGAAATTGAATCTTTAAAAATTTTATTATCAATTCCATATTGGATAATAGCAGTTTCAGTTGGATCTCCAATTAATTTGTATTCCCCTTTTTCATTTATAGATGAGTTGGCATCTGTACATAAAATAAAATATTTAACAAAGTCTTCTTGTGAAAAAGTGTCATGTTTAAAGGTTTGTACAACCTTCATTTTATTTTGGGTTAATGTTCCTGTTTTATCGCTACAAATTATTGAAACATTTCCTAAAGTTTCAGCAGCTGGTAATTTTTTAACCAGAGCATTTTTATTTGATAATCTTTTAACTCCAATAGATAAAATAACAGTAACAATTGGTACTAAACCTTCTGGTATAGTTCCGATAGCTAAAGTTATAGCGATAACAACACCTTTTGCTCAAAGACTTCAATTTCCTGAAGCAACTACAAAAATATAAATAAAGAAAGTAATTACACATAAAATAGCAGAAAAAATTCCAATTTTTTTACTTAAATTTTCAAGTTGTTTTTGGAGTGGGGTGAGTTTTTCTTTTTCTTGATTTAGTAATTTAGCAATGTTTCCTAATTTTGTTTCCATCCCGATTTTTGTAACTAGAATTTTTGCTCTACCATTTATAACATTTGTGCCAGAATAAACTTCAGTATCTTCGGTTTCTTCTCAGTTAAATTCTAAATTAGATATATTTTTTTTAAAAACACTTAAAGATTCACCTGTTAAAATCGATTCTTCAACCTCTAATTGAGCAGAATTAACAATAATTCCATCAGCTCCGATAGTATTTCCTGCTTCAATTAGTAATATATCTCCAACAACAATGTCTTTTGTATCGATAATTATTTCTTGTCCGTTTCGAATTACTTTTGATGTTGGAGAACTTAAACTAGCAAGTGATTCAATAGATTTTTCTGCTTTATTTTCCTGTATTAAACCAAATATAGCATTTAAAATTACAATAAAAAATATCACAAAAGGTTCTACAAAACTAATTATAAATTCTATATGATTCTTATATTCATAATGAACTATCGCTTCATAAATAGCAATTCCTAAAGCTAAAAATGCAGCAATAATTAAAAGAATAATCATCGGTTCAATAAACTGTTTTAAAAACTTAATAATTAAAGGTGTTTTCTTTTTATTTTTAAGTTCGTTTACACCGTATTTTTCTTTATTTTTAGAAATTTGTTCATGATTTAAACCTTTATTTAAATCAACGTATTTAAATGTATTTTGTAAAGAATTATTTTTGTTTTCCATTATTTCTTTCTGCTGCTTTTTCTACAAAAGCACTAAATAGTTTATGTGGATTTAGTGGTCTTGCATTGAATTCTGGATGATACTGCACACCAATATAAAAATCTTTGCTTTTATCTTCACAAGATTCAACCAGACCTAATTCTGGATGATAACCTGAAAAACTAAAATTTTCATCTTCTAATTTTTCAATAAATTCATGTTGTATTTCGTATCTATGTCTATGTCTTTCAAAAACAGAAGTACTTTTGTAAAATTTAGCAATTAAAGAATCTTTTTTAAACACTGTTTCAGATTCTCCTAATCTTAAAGTTCCGCCCATTTGGTCTTTTTCATTTTTACCTTTTATAAAATCTAAAACATAAACTTCTTCTTTGTTGTTTGTAGCAAATTCTTTAGAAGTTGCGTGTTTATAACCTTTTAGACGTGCTTGAGCAACTGACATTGCTTGCATACCTAAACAGATACCAAAAGTTGGAATATTTTTTTCTCTTGTATATGTTGCTCCTAAAACTTTTCCTTCAAAACCTCTAATACCAAATCCAGGTAAGATAATTACACCATCAGCATCATCGAGTTTTTCAGATATATTTTCATTAGTTAGAATATTAGAGTCAACATATTCTAGTTTTACTTCATATCCTTTATCAAATGCAGAAATTTTAATAGCTTCATTTATTGATTTATAAGCATCGGAAAAACTGGTATATTTCCCAAGCATTTTGATTAATAATTCAGCTTTTTTTTCTTTATTAACTTTGTTAGCAAAAGTTGTTCATTTTCTTAAATTTGGTTTTATATGTGTAATATTAAAGTAATCTAATATAATATTAGCTGCGTCTTTTTTTTCTAAATATAAAGGCATTTCATATACATTTTTTAAATCAGGAGCAGAAATAACATTTCTTGGATTTAAAAATGTAGTTTTTGCAACTTTATTTAAAATAGTGTGATCAACTTCGTCGTTAGATCTTAAAAGTATCATATTAGGTTTTATACCCATACCTCTTAATTTGTTAATAGAATCTTGTGTAGGTTTGGTTTTAAAATCACCTGATGTTTCAAGAAAAGGAACATAAGTTACGTGAATGAAAAAAGTGTTTATTCCGTTGAATTCACTACCCATTTGTGCTATTGCATAAATAAACGGATTTGATTCAATATCCCCTACTGTTCCACCTATTTCAACTATAACAAAGTCACTTTTATATTTTTTTTCTATATTTTTAATTATACTAATTATTTCATCGGTAACATGTGGGATATATTGAACGGTTTTACCATCATAATATCCTTCCCTTTCTTTTTCTAAAATATTTCAAAAGATTCTACCACTTGTAAAATTGGAATCTTTTGAAAATTTTTCATCAATAAAACGTTCATAGTGACCAAGATCAAGATCTGTTTCTCCACCATCAGCAGTTACATAAACTTCTCCGTGTTCGTAAGGAGACATAACTCCAGGATCCACATTTAAGTAAGGATCTAATTTTAAAACAAAAACACTAAAACCTCTTGATTTTAAAAGGTTTCCGATTGAAGCAGCAGAAACTCCTTTTCCTAATCCGGAAATTACACCACCTGTAACAAAAATAAATTTAGACATTTTTTCTCTCTTTCATACTAATACATTTAATATTTAAATTATACAAAAATATTGATATTTTGTTTTTGTAAAAATAAAAAAATATTTATAATTTAAATATGAAAAACAAAACTAAAAAAATTATATTATCATCAATAGTGCTTGGTACTATTGCGGCATCTTCTATTGGCGCAACTTTAGCAATAGTCCTTAATAAAAACAAAAATAAAGAAAGTATATTTTTAAAGGAAAAAATTAAATTTAGCAGAACAAAAGATAAAGTTTTTATATTTCTTCCTAATTCTTTTAAAGAATCAATTAAAGATATTGAATTAACTTTAAAAGAAAAGCAAACAGATTCTAAAACTTATGTTTCAAAAGAGTTTACTTATTTGAATAGCAAAATTGAAGTTTTAATTCCTTCAATTTTGCAAGATAAATCTTCGTTATTTATCGATAAACTCTTTATAAATAAAGAAAATATTTCATTAAAAAGATATTCTGATACAGAAAGAGAAATTATATTTAGTGAAGAAAAAAAAGACCCTGAAGTTCCTAAAACAGACCCTGATACACTTAAACCAGAAAATCCTGGGGAAAAAGATGTAATCGAGAATCCAAATAATGGTACCATAAATAATGTTCAAGATCCAAATGATAAACAAGAACCTGAAATTCCTGATTCAAATGAAAATGATGACTTTGTAATTTCATCTTTAGAAATTTTAGAAAAAACAGATGAATTTGTAAAACTTAAAGTAAATTTTTCTAAACATTTATTAAAAAATGTAAAAAATAAAGATTTTCAAATTGAAATATCTGGAAAAATTAAGGATAAACAATTTTTTAACTCTCAAGAATATATTGAAAATTCCGATTCAGTTATTTTTGATTTATCAAATTTAGAGTTTAGTGAAAACTATTTAATTAATAATATTACTTTAAACAATAAACCACTAACTAGTTTAAATTCAGCACAAAAAATAGGAAATAATTGAGAAAATTCCGAAAATACAAGTGATTTCATCTTTCAAACAAAAGAGTATTCTCAAAAAATATCTTATGATAGTATAAGTTATCACATTGATGAAACAAATCCAAATCGTTTATTACTTTCTTTTAACAATGTGGAAAAACTATTTGAATTTACAGAAAGTGAATATATTGGAAAATTAACATTAAAAGATAAAACAAATTCAGACACAGAATTTACGGTAGATATTTCGATTAGAAAAACAGAAAATGAAGGATTAAAAAATATTCCTATCACAATTAGTACAACAAGTGATTCATCAACTTTTGACTATGAAGATGGATTTGAAATTCCTTTAAACGCCAACTTAGAAATAGTGGATTTTAAAATTGATAGGAGTGGTTTAGTTTCCGTTATTGAACCGAGAATTTCTATTTTACCAAAAGACGGAATAAATAAAGAATTTAGTTCTAAAAGAAGTTTTAGTAAATTCAAAAATACTGAGTTTAATTTAGAATCTAATAATAACTTGAAAGTTAAAACAGAATTAGAACTTGTTGATATTGATCAAAGTAATTTGAATGATGTCAAATTGGAATTTATATCTAATTTTGGTGGTTATTGAAAAATAAATGCAACTAAAGTCAATGATAAATGAGAAGCAAATATTCCAAATTATAATTATTATGGAAAAATTTCTTTAACTAAAGTTTTTGTAAATAATAAAGAAATTCAATTAGATTATTTACATAAAGGAGTCCTTAAATTTAATAATGATAAAAATAGAGAAGAAAATGCACTAATAAATTCTGTAAATATTACCGAAAATAAAGAAAATTCCTTTATATCTGATATTTCTGTAAATTTTAATAATAGTGAATTATTAGATCAATTTTCTTTATTAAAACCAAGACTTGAAATTTTTGATATTAATAATCAAACTCAAATTATTGAACCAAAATTCCTTTATAAAGATAAAAATAATTATATATTTAGCACTTATTTAAAAAACAATGTTAATTATAAAATTAAAAAATTAAGTTTTGGCACTCAAGATTTTAATTTTGAAAATTCATTTACAAAATCAAAGACATCTACACCAAAAACAGAAATAGAATTAAATGAAATAATTAATAATATTTCTTCTTTAAATTTAACAAAAAAATACTGAGCTTCTGGAGCACTAAAATCTTTAAATTCAACATCTGATTTTATAAAGATAACTGACATTAATAAGATTAGAAATTTTGATGATTCAATAGAAATAGAAGTAAATAAATCGTCTTCTGAAACAGAAATTGATGAAAGAAACGGTATTTTAAAATTAAATATCAAATTAAAATCTGGATCAAATTATTCAATTTCTAAAAAAATTACAATTAACAATTTATATAATGTTAATTTCTTTGAACATTTTAATCAAAGTAATAGTTATTTTGAAAAATTAATTTCAATATCAAATAAAGGTTTAACTAAATCTACTTTAGATTTTGACAAAACATTTACTGAAGTAGAAACTAACGATTTACATTATTCATTTGGAAATCCAACTACTTGAGTTGAAATAAAAGATGAAAAATTAAATGATTTTTTAAATATTGATGAATCGTTAAAAAGTTATGATAGTTCAAAACTAAAAATATTTTTCATCAAATTTAGAGATCAAAAAAATTTATATGATCCACATATAACTTCTGCATATGCAATGCAAGGCTTTATGGAATATAAAATAGGTTTTTGATTCGATAATTTAAACGAAAATAACCCAGAATCTAAATATAAGAAAATTTATGGTCCTATGTTAGTAGGTGGATTCAACTTTGATAATACATCACAAAGTCTTTATTTAAACTTTAAAGAAAAAATTGAAAAATTTTCAACAGAAAAATGAGATGAATTTAATAGTTATTATGGATTTAAAAATCCTGAATCTGTTGATTTAGATAATTTAATTGCTGAAATTAATCAAATTTCCAGTAAAGAAGAAAGATGAAATAAAATTTTAGAGTATACCAAAATAAGTAAATTGTTATCTAGTATAACTGATTTAGTTAAAAATTCATTTAATTCTCCAATTTCAAAAGATTTTTATAATATTCGAGTAGAAACAGCAAGCAAAGAAACTATTGGAGAAAATAATTTTCTTAAATTAAAAGTTGTTTTAAAATCTCATTCCTTTAATAGAACTATTCAAAACAACGAAAATAATAATATAGGTAATAATTTTATTGATATATTATTCTTAAAAAGATAAAAACTCAACTAAATTGAGTTTTTTATTTATTAATTTTAAATATTCTTCCAGAGTTTAGATCTTTAATTATAGAACCGGATAAATTTTCTGGTAAATTATCATTTATATAGAAAGTTAGTGTGTTTAAATCTGTATATCCTTTATATTCTTTATCGTTTTTTACTATTGAAAATAGGTGATTTAACTCGTTATTTAGATAAGTATTTGGTAGTTCAAAATGTAAATAAGTTGTATTATTTATAGTTTCTCTTTTTAAAATATTAATATTTGTTATATTATTTTCGAATGTTGAAATTTTAGTGATTTTATTATTATCGAAAGGAATAAGCATATGGGAAGCATTATTAATAAATTCTATTGAAGATAAATAATATGTTTTATTAGCTTCAAAGAAAGAATCATTTAGCATAATTTCTAGTTTGTTTTTATCTATTAAGTGTAATATTTTTTCTTCATTTGTAGTAATATGATTGTTTTCATCTATTACAACAAAATTTGCTTTTATTTCTGAATTATTTGTAGTTTCTAAATTATTTTTTAGTAAAATGTTTAATTTATTTTCTTCTTTTTGAACAGTAATAAGATTGTTTGTTTCTATTTTATTTTTATTAAAAATAAACTTATTTTTATTTAAATTAATTTCAGTATTGGAATATTCAACTTCAATAAAATCTTCTGTTTGAAAAGAATTTTTAAATTGAAATAATACTGCTTTTTTATTTAAATCTACAACGTTGAAATTATTAACTTCTTCTAACAATTCTTTATTTTTATTATAATGTTTAATTTTAAAATTTTGAGAACTTAAATCTATTCAATTATTTGGATCATTTATAAAAAGTAAAGAACTTTTATTTGTTACAAAAGAATTTTCAAACGAAACTTCTTTATTTTTCGCTTTATAATAATTTTTTATAGTTTCACTAAAATCTTTATAATTGGCAATAATTTTATTTTGTTCATTTGAAGAATTTGCAATTTCTAATTGTAAAATATTTCAAACATATTTATCACTTAATTGATTTAAATCAAAAGAAAGATTTTTTTCTTCAATTGTTCCTAATATTTTTTTAATTTCATTATTTCTATTTTCAAAAATTAAAGAAAAATTATTAAAATTATTTGGATTTTTTATATTTTTATTTAAAGTTTCTAAATTTATAATCAGTTTATTTTTAATGATTTGTCCAAAATTTAAATTTGAAATAGTTAATTTTTCTTTATTTATTTCTAAAAAATGATTATCAATTAAATTATCAGTGGGATTAAAATATAATTTTTTAAGTAAGTATCTTCCTTTTTCTAAATCATTAGGTATATCTATTTTAAATGAATTATTTAATATAGTTATGTTTTTTGTTTTGTTTATATTTGTATTTTCGATATTTTCTAAAGTATAAGTTATAGAATTACTGTTTAAAATATTGGTAAAGAAAATTTCTAATTCCCCAGTTTTTTCCGTATTTTTGATTTCAAAAAAAGGAAAATTAATTTTTATATTTTCTGTTTTTTCAACAAGTGTAATGTCGCTTGGTATCTGAATGGAATAACTACCTTTTTTTGGAATAGATAAATCATTTATATTTATAACTCAAAAATTATCATTGTTAATTTTTTTTCAAGATGCTTTAAAAGTAATGCTTTCGTTTTGTTCATTAGTAAATTCAATTTCTTTGGCTGAATTGTT
Organism: Mycoplasma sp. 613B; assembly: GCF_054343485.1. Lineage (NCBI taxonomy): Bacteria > Bacillati > Mycoplasmatota > Mollicutes > Mycoplasmatales > Mycoplasmataceae > Mycoplasma > Mycoplasma sp. 613B. The sequence goes on from NZ_JBTGVH010000027.1 coordinate 9,252, forward strand.
TGTAGGTTGATTATCTTTAGTTTTTAGAAAAATTTGTCATCCATTGGTGTTTTTAGAAATACTAAAATTAGTTGCTTCATTTTTTTTAATATCAATCTTTTGATTATTTTTATGTTTTAAAACAATAGCAGTTGTTCCTACAGCAACAGGAATTCCGATTGCAACAATTGGTAAAGCTATAAATAATGCTTTTTTTGTTTCTTTTTTATTTTTAAACATTTTTCTCCTTTTGATTATTTAAAAATTACTATTTATAAATTATAAAACTAATACAAAAAAATAAAATAACTTTCTTTATTTTTTATTAAAACAGAAATAAAATGTCACCCCCCATTCCCAATATAAAATGTCACTT
>NZ_JBTGVH010000028.1:0-7144 GCF_054343485.1 Mycoplasma sp. 613B
AAAATACAAATAGGTTATAAAAACACTGGTGCACTTTATATTTCATTTAAGGAATTCAAGTAATTAAACTTGAATTTTTTATTTTAGTTGATAAATACGTCTTCAATAATAGTGTTATTAGCATTTCTGAAAATTGTTAAAGGTTCTTCTTTATTATCTGTTGTTACTTTAACAAATTTAACAATTATATAGGATTTTCCTTTTTCTGGGATATCGTTAAATACAAATAAGAAACGATTTAAATTGTTTTCACTTGCTGTAACGCTTGAAGTGTATTCAACATAATTTTCTTGCTCACTACCTTCTTTTTTAACTAATTTAAATTTACCTGATGTTCTATCATATTCTCTAATGGTTAATTTATAAGTTGAACCATTTTCAATAGATGTAACATTAGAAGCGATTGTAAATGGTTTTTTAGTTTGATCACTATTTGCAACTTCACTTGAAGCAACTCTTTGTGCACTAATTAAACGTGATGTGGTGGTTAATTGCTTAATTAAACTTTCTGATTCAAAAGATAATTTAGTTGCTTTTGATTTATCACTTTCATTTTGTTCACTAACTAATAAATCTGAAATTAAATAAGTTTTTTGACCTTGTAATTTATCAAATTCAAAAGTTAATGGTTTTGATGTATCTGTATAAACTTGTGATTTAGTTTCTATTTCTTTTGTTTGTTTATAACCTGTAGAACCTAATGAAATTTCACTTAATACAACTCAAACTTTCTTATCTTTTATTTGTTCAGGTTTACTAAAAGTTAATGATACTTGTGTAGATGTAGCTGTTTTATTTGGTGTTAAAATAAAGTCACCACTTGAAATATCTGGAGTTTTGGTTGTTGTGAATGCATAGAGTTTATTTTCATTTTCTGTGCTTAATTCTACTTGTTGAAATTCACTATATGAATTTTCTCCAGTTTTAGTAGCTCTTGAAAATTTAAATAAATAATTGGTTTCTGGTTCTAAGTTTTTTAATGTAACTATTGCTTTATTTTTATAACCTTCTACTACTCTAAAATCTTCGTTAGCTAAAGTACTGAAATCTGCATCTGCTTCTTTTTTGTATTCAAATTTATACTTATATTTAGATTCATCAAAATTTAAATCTGTATTTTTTGATTCAAAGTTAAATTCTGCTGAAGTAGAAAATAAATTAGTTTGACTTACATATAAAAAGTTTTTTTCTTCTTTTTTGTCTGAACAAGAAATCAAAGTAATAACTGAAGCAGAAACTGTGCTTAGTGCTAAAATAGGCTTTAATAATTTATGTTTTTTCATTTTATCCTTTACAATCTTTATAATTACTAAATTTTTGTTAAATTAATATATGTTTAATTATATAATAAAAATGCAAAAAAACCTTAATTTTTATGATACTTTAAAGATTTTTTTACCTAATTTTGTGTATTCTTCAATATTTTTGCTTAAAATTTGAAAACTATTAATGTATAAATCATCATTTTTTAGATTGATTCCAGCTTCTTGTAGAATTATAGATGGTTTATCTTTTCCACCTGCTGATAAGAAATTATGAATATAATTTTCTAATGATTTTGGTCCATTAATTTTGTAATCATTAAAGAAATAATTTGCAACTAAAAAACCAATTGCATATTTATAAACATAGAAATCTAAATAAAAATGAGGAACAATTGTTGCAAAAATTAAACTTTTTTCATTTTTAAAACCAGAAGCAAAATATTCTTTATATGTGTTAGAATAAATTTTTGCTAAATCATCAAATGTAGAAATTTCTTGATTTTTGTCTATTGCATTATAAACGTGATACTCATAATTTGATCAAAAGGTTTGTTTAACAACAGTGGAAATAAAATCTTGAATATTTTTTCTTAATATTTGTAACTTGGCTAAATCATTTTTAGCATTTTCTTTTAAATAGTCACTAACTACTAATTCATTAAATATTGATGCAATTTCAGCTAATAAAATAGGATATTCTGCATTGTTTTGATCTTGATTTTTATTGGAGTAATATGTGTGCATTGAATGTCCCATTTCATGAGCAAGAGTTAAAACAGACTCTAAAGTGTAATCTCAATTCATTGAGATAAATATCTTATCTAAACCATAAGCATTACTAATTGAATATGCACCAGAAGTTTTTCCATCACAATTCATATAATCAATTCATCTTTCATTAAAAGCTTTTTGAGAAACATCGTTATATTCTTGTCCCATTATGCTTAAAGATTTTTTATAAATTTCTTGTGCTTCTTCTACTGAATATATTTCTTTTTTATCAACTAAATCAACAAATGAGTCGTAATATTCTTTCTTTTGATTGAATTTAGCTTTGAAAAATAAAGAATCATATTTTTGAAATTTCTTTAATAATGGTTTTAATTTTTTAACATTATTAAAGAGAGTTTGAAGCATATTTTCTTCAATATAATCTTCACTTATAAAGGATTCTACGGAAGAATTGTATTTTCTTTTAAGAGCAAAAGTAGAAATTCTTGAAAAATGCTGGATTAAAAGTTTTGCATAAGTGTTTTTATTTTTAAAATAAGAATTAAGATAACTATTAAAAGTAGTTTTTCTTAAATTTCTGTCTTTGTTTTTCATTAACAAAGAATAATTACTGTGAGTAATTTTAATTTTTTTGTTTTTTGAAGTTATTCCATAACCTAAATCAGTTTCAACATCACTTAAAACTTGAAAAATTTCAGAAAAATCAGGATTTGCTTTATTAATATCTAAAAGAAAATTTTCGATTTCATCGCTTAATTTGTGTTTTTGGAAATCTAAAATTTGTGTTAACTCATATTTAAATGATTTTAGTCTTTCATCCTTTATTCATTCTTTGACTTTGTCAATATTTTTGTATAAACGGTTTATTTCAGAACCATTTTGTTTATTAAATTCATCTAGATCATTTTCAAATTTTACTTGAATTTTACTTATGATTGGGTCCACAGAGTTTATAGATAGTTTATTAGATAAATAGTTAATTATTTTGTTTAATTTTAGCTCATTTTTATTTTCTAGTTCTTTAAAATAAATAAAAGATTCAATATTTTCATATTTTGAATCTTTATATTTTAATTCTTCATTTTTACTTATTCAATATTCTTGAATAATAACTTCAATTTTTTTATTTTCAAGAAGACTTTCTAAATCGAAACGATATTTTTCTGGAATATCAGAATATTTTTTATATGATTTCATTTTCTTTTTTAAATGTTTCAAGTAATAATCTTACTTCTTCTTCTGTATCACATTTAATTGCTTGATGTGATAAAGCATGAGCTTTTTTATAATCTATTTTAGAAATTAATTTTTTTGCTTCTAATAAACTTGTTGCTGACATTGAAAATTCATCAAGACCCATTCCTAATAATAAAGGAATTGCATTTAAATCTCCAGCCATTTCTCCACACATTCCTGCTCATTTACCGGCTTTGTGTGCTCCATCAATTGTCATTTTAATTAATTTTAAAATTGAAGGATTTAATGGTTGGTATAAGTAAGAAACTTTTTCATTCATTCTATCAGCAGCCATGGTGTATTGCATTAAATCATTTGTTCCTATTGAAACAAAATCTGCATATTTACAAAATTGTTCACTTAAAACTGCTGCTGCTGGTATTTCTACCATCATTCCTACTTCTATTTTGTCAGATACTTTATGACCTTCTGCTTTAACTTGTTCCAACACTTTTAAGTAGATTTCTTTTGCTTGTTTAAATTCATCAACTGTTGCAATCATAGGGAACATAATTGCTAAATTTCCGTAATAAGAAGCTCTAATTAAAGCTCTTAATTGTGTTATAAAAGTTTCTTGTTTATCAAGAGAAAGTCTAATCGCTCTGTAACCTAAAAATGGATTCATTTCTTCAGGGAATTTAAAGTATTTTAAAGTTTTATCCCCACCAATATCAAGAGTTCTTACAACCACTTGTTTTCCTTGCATTTTTTCTAAAACTGCTTTGTAAGAGTTAAATTGTTCTTCTTCAGAAGGTCAATTTTCTGCATCCATATATAGAAATTCACTTCTAAATAATCCAATAGCATCGGAGTTATATTTCAATGCTCCTTCTGTATCTTGAACTGAACCGATATTAGTTGCTAGAGTAACTTCTCTACCATCTTTTGATAAAGATTTTTTAGTTAAAAAGTTTTCTAATTCCTTTTTATTTTCCATAAATTTTTTAAATTCTAATTCGAATTCTTTTATTTCTTCTAATGATGGGTTTATAATAACAACACCTTTTTCACCATTCATTGCTACAACATCTTTATTTTTTACTATTTCTGTAATATTTCCTAAACCTAAAATTGCCGGAATTTCTAGACTTCTAGCCATAATTGCAGAGTGAGAGGTTCTACCACCAATATTAGTTAAAAATCCTTTTACAAATTTCTTATTTAATTGTGCAGTATCTGATGGTGTTAAATCTTCTGCTACAATAATAGTTTCTTCGTTGATTGCTGATAAATCAACAATTTCAATACCTAAAATATTTTTAATAATTCTTGTAGCAACATCTTTAATGTCTGCTGCTCTTTCTTTCATATATGGATCATCGAAATTTGAAAACATTTCAATAAATTTTTTAGTTACATTTTCTGTCGCAAAAGCTGCATTCAATTTTTCATTTTTAATTAAGTTTTGCACTTCATCCATAATTGCTGGATCATTTGCTACTTGTATATGAGCATCAAAAACAGCAACTTCTTCTTCGTTTAGTGTTTTAGATGCTTTTTCTTTAATTGATTCTATTTGTTTTATAGTTTTATTTATTGCTATATTAAAAAGATTTAATTCTGCTTCAACATTTTCAATTTTTGAATTTGTTAATTCAATTTTTTGCTCTTCAATTTTGAATATTTTTGCAATTGAAATACCATTTGAAGCTCCTATCCCTGTAATTTTTTTAGACATATTTCCCCCTTGTTTTTAATCTTTTGTAGTAATAAAATTATATAATTTTTTTATGAAAATAAAAAACAAATTAGTCTATTTTTAACTAATTTGTTAATTATAATTACAAAAACAATTTTTAGATTAAATTATTTTCGACCATTGTAGTTTTTAAAGCTTCCATAGCTTCTTTTTCATCTTCACCTTCTGCTTCAATTGAAATTTCTTGTCCTTGTTTAATAGCTAAAGACATAATATTCATAATTGATTTAGCGTTTGCAGAAGCTACAGATGTAATGATTTTAATATCTGATTTGAATTTTGAAGAAACAGAAACAATTTTTGAAGCTGGTCTTGCGTGTAATCCAATTGGATCAGATATAACAACAGTTATTTTTTCCATAATACCTTTCTAAAATATTATTTATTTTTTGTCTATATTTAAATTTTAACACAACAAAATGAAATTATTTAAAAATTTTTATTTTGTTGTGCATACTTTTGATAGGTTCAAAACTTTTTCGATGAATTGAACAAAAACCAAATTTTTTTAATGCTTCTTTGTGTTCTTTTGTTAAATAACCTGAATTTTGACTAAAATTATATACTGGAAAATCTTTGGAAATTTCTTTCATAAAGGAATCTCGCGTATATTTAGCAATTAAAGAAGCAGCAGCAATTGATAACGATTTAGAATCACCTTTGGTAATATTTTCTTGATTGATATTAGAATCAATTTTAACAAAATCAGTTAAAACTAAATCAATTTTTGTGTTAAATTTTTCAATTGACTTTTTCATTGCTTCTTTTGTTGCGTTTAAAATGTTAATTTCATCTATTGTTTGAGAGTCTATAAAAATTGTGTGATATTCTAATGAATTTTCTATAATTAAGTCTACAAGTTCTTTATGTTTGTTTTTAGGAATTTTTTTAGAATCAGTTATTTGATTGCTATCAAATTCAGTTTTTAAAATAACACAGGTTGCAACAACTGGTCCTGCTACACAACCACGACCAACTTCATCGCAACCTGCAATTATTTTTACTTTATTATTTAAAAAACTATCATCAAAGTTTTTTAATGTGCTTTTATTCGTATTTTTCAGGATGTTTTTCTTTCATTAATTTAATAAATTCTTCTTTTGGTAAATGAGAATATTCATTCATTAATTCAACACATTCATTGTATTCTTGAATAGCATATTCAATTCCTTCAAAACCATTTACAGAAGTAATTCCTGATCTTTTTCAATTTTTGTATGTGCTAAAAAATAATTCTACTTCTCTTAATCATCATTTTGGTAAATCTTCTAATTTTTGAATGTGATCTAAACGGTAATCATCTTCATGAACAGCTATTAATTTTGTATCTGTTTCACCATCATCAATCATTTTCATAGCTCCAATTATTCTTGCATTTAATACAGAACCACTAAAAAATGATTCATCTGAATAAACTAATACGTCTAATTCATCTCCGTCTCAATCTAGCGCTTCTCTTAAAGAACCATAATTAGCTGGATATCTAAAACCATCTCTTAAAATTCTATCTACTATAATTTGATTGGTTTTTCTATCATATTCATATTTTATATTTGATCCTTTTGGGATTTCTATATTTACTTGTACTATCTTTTTCATAATAAAAAATTTTATCATTTTTTCTCAATTTAGTTTGAAATATGTTCATTTTTGCTATGTTTTTTATTTTTTATTAAAATCATCAAAATCACTAATGAATTAGTAATAATTGCAAAACTGGATCAAATTAATAGTTGAATCATTTCTGTAATACTTATAGCAATGCCACCGTCTAAATTATAAATTGTAATCAATCCAGCAATTAATCAATAGGTAAATCATAAAATTTCCACAGTTAAAACAAGTGATTTATAAAATAATGATAACCCTTTCATTTTTTTGAAAAATAATCCTTTAATTAATTGTGGCAATGATGCAAATGAAATGCAAAAACTTGCAGCATTTATTAAAATTGAATTTACTATATTGTTATTGAATGAGATTATTTTAAGACTACTTAAAATAGTTAAAATAATTACTAAAATATAGGAAAACGACAGAAAAATGGCAATATAAATGTAATTTAGTTTTTTGGAATATTTGTAAAATAATACAATCAGTAAACTTAATAAACTTAAATCTACAAATGAAGCTATGAAAATGAAAATAGAAATTTCATCCTTAAATGAAATATAAAGTGCACCAGTGTTTTTATAACCTACTTGTATTTTAT
>NZ_JBTGVH010000029.1:0-5167 GCF_054343485.1 Mycoplasma sp. 613B
TTGTCAGGTCTTTCAAATTTTAATAAATTTTGAATAATGTCCTGTTCTCAAGTGTTAGTATAATTAAGAAATTTAGTGTTTATTTTTAGAATTTTAAAAATAAGTTAATTTAATGAAATAATTACATATATTTTTGTAGTTTTAAATAGTTAATATAGATACATTTTCAAATAATGATTTTTAATATTTAATTTATTATCTTAATAAAAAGTAATAATCCAAATAAAATTGTTTTATAATAATAAAGTAAGAATTAAAAATTTAAATTTAAAGTATTTAGAAAGGTGTTTATGAAAAATAAAAAGATACAAAAAATTTTAATAATATTAGGTGGTGCTGCTACAGTAGTAACAGCAACTTCATTAGGACTTGTTTTTGGTTTAAAAAAATCAAATAATTTATCAAATATACAGAAAAATACAGAAAATGCAACAATTTCATTACTGGAATTGAATCAAACAAATGCTAAAATTCAAGCAACAATAAATTCTAATGATTCTAAATTTGATAATAAAGAAAAATTTAAAATCACTTTTAATGATATAGAATTTGTTTCTTCAAATTTAGAAAAAAAAGATAATAAAACTATTATAACTTTTGAACTTTCAAACTTAAGTTCTCAAACTTTATATAAATTTTATAATATTAGATTCAATGATAAAATAATTGAAACTATTAATAAAGATTTTAATTTTACAACTAAAAAAGCAGCAGAACAGAAAGTTTATGAAGTAGAAACTTTAGAAGCAACTAACATTTCAAACAATAGTTTAGATATTTCTTTTAACTTAAATAATAATGAAAATATTGAACCTAATCTTTTTACTGTTGAAGTAAGTGATTATAATGAATCAATTTTAGTTACTTTTAATTCCCAAACAAATTCCTATAATTTTCATTTAGAAAATTTAAATCCAAATACTGTATATGCTATTAATAAAATTAAATATAATAATAAAGATTTAAACATCAAGTCAACTAATAAAAGTTTTAGAACTACTACAAACGAATTAGTGCTAGAAAGTGTTAAATTAGTTTCAAAAACTAAAAATTCTGCAGTTCTTGAGTTAACTTTAAATAAAGAGTTAACTAATGAAAAATTAAGTCATTTATCTGCAAAATTTTTAGCAAATGCTACAACAACAATAACAATATCTAATTTCAAACATTTAGCAAATAATCATTTATTATTAACTCTTGAAAATTTAAATCCACAAACAAATTATAAATTAAATGAACTTACTTTAAATAGCGAAAATGCTGTTTTAAGTGAAGAAAATAAAATAAGTTTTAATACATCTAAAGATGTTAGTGAAGATACCTTTACAATAAGCAATGTAATATTTAAAAATGTAACTGAAACATCAGCAACTGTTAGAATTGAATTTAATGAAAATGAGTTAGTAGATTCTAATCATCATGAATTTGACTTAGAATTTACTAATAGAAATTCAACTAAATCAAATGATTATAATCTCGATAATAATTTTGTGGAAATTAATGTAGATAATTTAGATTTTCATACAACATATACACTTTCTAATGTTATGTTAAATGGACGTGTATTAACTTTACCAACTAGAAATAATGAATATAATTTTACAACTAAAGAGTGAACTAGACCTGTAATTTTAAATAATTTAGATTATAAAATAGAAGATAAAATTAATGAAAATCTTTCAGATGTGCTTTCATTAAATTTTGGAATAATTGATATGTTTCCACTTAAAAGACAACAATATTTCTTTGTTGCAACTTTAAGAGATCAAGAAACAAATGAAGATACAAAACTTTACTTTACATCAACATTCAAAGACAATAGTAAAACTCAATTAACTCTTGATAATGTTAGAATTCAACTAAGTGAAGATCCAGAATCTGATGGTGATTCATTATATTATGATTTACGTCCTAATAAAAATTATTTATTAAAGTCTTTTCAATTAGTAAAAGAAATTGAAAGTGATAACTATGGTACTGTGGATTTTACTTTAAAAGAAGGAAAAGAATTTACAATTGATACCCATATCAATAGAATTAAATATCAAAATGTTAATTTAAATAGTAGTAATAATAATTTAAATATATCATTAGATTTAACAGAACAAAGCAATGAAAATGTTCAGGCAACAATAGAAAGTGATTATGGTGGTTTATGAGTTATACCTTTAACTAAAACCAATAATAATAATTATGCAGGAACATTAAATTTAACTCAAATGCCAAGCGGAAATTTTAAAGTTTCTAAAGTTACTTTAAACAATAAACCAATTTTTGTTTCTGCAATTAATAAAGGTACAAATGAAATACAAGTGGAAATTGCAAAAGAAAAAAATAATATAATTAATTCTATAAATTATTTATTTGACAAACATAACTATGAACATAAAATCAGTTTATCTCTAAATAATGATAATAAAGAAAATCCCTTTATTTTTAAACAAAATCCTATGGTTGTAGTGGAAAAAAATGGTTTAACAAATACTTATATAAATTTACAAAGTCAATGAAATAAACAAACAAATCAACTAGATGTTTTTAGTTCAAATTTAGATTTTGGAGCATCATATAAAATATTAGGAATAGGAAATATTCATATTAATCAAGTTGATAATAACTCTTTTAAAATAATTGAAACAAAAGTAAATAAAAACCAATTAACTAGTGATCAATTAAATAGTTTCATTGATCAAATTCAAAGACTTGAGTTAAAAAAGCATTGATGAACTTCTGGTATTAAAGCAGAATTATTGAAAGAAAAAGATTTATTTAAATTTTTTGATTTATCAAATCTTTCTATCAATAAATTCGATGATAATATTACTTTTGAGTTTGATGAAAATAGTTTTAGTAACCAAGATGAATTAAATGGAACTTTAACCTTAACTTTTAAATTAGTAAGTGGTACAGAACAGTCAAAATCCAAAACATTAAATATAAGTAATTTATATTCACAAACTTGAATTAATAAAAATAAAACTAATACAAACTTATTTGATTCTTTAGTATCAATTTCAAAAGAAGGTTCAAGAAAATCAACCAAAGAATTTGATGAAGCATTTAGCGATCCTAAATATAATAATAGAGATGATTTAGATTCTTCATTTGGTAAACCTTCAATTATTATTGAACTAAATGACCAAAAATTAGCTGAATTTTTAGATATTGATAAAGTACTTACAAGTTATGATACAAATAAATTTAAAGTATATTTTGTAAAGTATAAAGATGATGAAGATGTTTATCAACCACACAAAACTACTGGTTATGCACCACTTGGGATGATGCAATATAAGTTAATGTTTTGATTTAATCAACATTCACCAGAAGATAAATATACAAATCAAGTAACCCCATTATGAGTTTCTGGTTATAATCAATATACAAATAAAAATTCTAAAGATTTATTTGCTTATTTATCATTGCAATCACAATTATTTTCTTCAAGTGAATATAAAAATATGAATGCAAGATATGGAATAAAATCCACAACACAAGAAACTGCTGATCAAATGCTAGAAGAAATTAATCAAAAAAGCAGTTCCAAAGAAAAATTACTTTATTTAGAGCAAAAAACTAATTTAATTAGATTTTTAAATGATAGCTATAATATTTTAAAAGATACTTATAATCCTCCTGTAACAAGAGATTATTTTGAATATGAAATTGTAAATGTGAAGAAAATATCTTATGGTCTTAATAATTTTTTAGATATAGCACTAGGTATCAAACCAATTTATTTAGGTGCAAACTCTAATAATGAAATTAAAAATGAAGTAATTAATAAAAATACAATTCATATTAAACTTTTAAATAATAATTAATTCTAAATATAAATATTATTTTTATCAGAAGTTTATGCTTCTGATTTTTAATAAACAAATTTAAAAGTAATATAATTAAATTATGAATGAAACAAATAGAAAAGTATTTTTAACTTTCTACCAACAAGTTCAAAGGTTAAAAAAAGAAAAGAAAATGCAAATTGAAGATGAAACGGCAGCTGAAGAGTATTTAAAAAGTAATAATTATATTCAATTTATAACACCTTATAAAATTGCTTTTGCAAAGAAAACAGAAGATTTTAATTTAAATGAATGAAAAGAAAATTTATCTATAAATAAAATTAGTAAAAACAATATTTTTAAACAATTATTTATTAATTCAAAAATGAAAAAACATATATATTATGAAGATTTTTCATTTAATTTATTAAAAGAAATTAATGAAAATAATAAAAAAATTTCTATTTTATTATTTAAAAAAATTCTTGAAATAGAAGGAAAATTGAAAAGTCAAATTAGCAATTATATAGCAATGTGTATGAAGATATATAAAGATGAAAAAAAATTAAAAGTTGACGAAAATTGAAAAATATTTTTGCAAAATTATAAGCCAAAAGAAAATTTTGAATTTATTATAAGTGAAAACGAAAGAAAAAAAATTTATTTTAAATATCACACTAAAACAAATAAATTTTTATATTTTATTGATGGTAAAAATGAGATATATGAACTTAATTATAAATGTTTAAATAATAATATATGTATAAACAATATATTACATAAATTAAATCTACAAAAAAAAGAAAAGAAAAATTTATTATATAAACTACAACAAAAAGCATTTGAAATAAAGGAATTTAAATTTTTAATGGAAAAAATAAAAAATATAAAGATTGCAATTATATTTGAAGAGATATAGAAAAATTTGAATTAGGAACTTTAATTTCTTTATTTAAAATAGTAAGCGAATTTGGAAAAAATAATAATTTTATAAATTTAATTTTTCCTAAAAATTGATCAATGGCAAAAATAACTGCATTTTTTAATTTTTTGCAAAAATTAAGAAACCATATTGCTCACCAAAAAAATTTACAATATTTTTATTTATTAGAACTAGAAGATGAATTTTTAAAAAATTTTAAAAAAATAAATAAAATCATTTTTTATTCTGATTTAAAATATTTACTTAAAATAAAAAATTTATTCGGTTTACCATATAGATTTGATATTTTTATTACCAAAAATGGTCTTCAAACTACTTTTAATAGTTTATTTGATAAAAAAATAAAACAAATTTTAAATTTTTTGTAAAAATATGTTAGAATTATGTAATTACAGATATAAAATGTCACTTTTTATAAATATGTGTTAATTTAATGATA
>NZ_JBTGVH010000030.1:0-4446 GCF_054343485.1 Mycoplasma sp. 613B
CCCATACTTTAAATTTTACTTTAAAGTGGTGCACTTGATCTTACAATTAAGCAATTCAAGTTTAATTACTTGAATTTTAATTTACTAAATTTACAGCAACATTGCCATTTTCCTGATTAATATCACTAATTTCCACTTCTACAACTTGATTGATATTAATTTGATTTTCTTGATATTTAGAAGAATGTAAGAAAACATCATCTTTTAATCCTATCTCAATAAAAGCACCAAATTCAGTAATGTTTCTAATTATTCCTTTAAAAATCATACCTTTTTCTAACTCATCTTTATTAACTATATTATTTCTTAAAATAGGATCATCTAAGTCATCTCTAAAATCACGAAGAGGATTAGAAAGATTTTCTAGAATTAATTTTATTTCAAAATATTCTAAATTTAATTTAATTTTAATATTATTAATTTCTTGTTCATTATTTAGATCTTTGAATTTATCATAATTAAAAATAGATAAACCATATAATTCCATAATTTTATATGCTTTTTGATACATATCAGGGTGAATTGAAGTTTTATCTAAAAATTCACTTGATTCATTAACTCTTAAAAAACCAGCAGCTTGTTCAAAAATCTTCTCATTAATTCCAGAAATTTTTAAAATTTCTTGTCTAGAGTTAATTTTTTTATTTTTTTCAATATAAGAAACAATATTTTTAGCTGTTTTGAGGTTTAATCCAGAAATATGCACAAGTAAATCAACAGAAGCAGTATTTATATCTACACCAACACTATTAACACACTGAGAAATTGCAAAATCAACTTTCTCATTTAAAAGTTTAACTGGTATATCGTGTTGATACTGCCCTACACCAATACTTTTTGCTTCAATTTTTATTAATTCAGATAAAGGATCAATATTTCTTCTTGCAATGCTTATTGCTGATCTTTGCTCTACAGATAAATCTGGAAATTCTTTTATTCCGGCTTTAGATGCAGAATAAACAGATGCCCCAGCTTCAGAAGTTATAATAAATTTTATTTCTAAAGAATGTTTTGTTATTAACTTTGAAATAAAGTTGATGCTTTCTCAACTTGCAGTTCCGTTTCCAACTGCGATCAAATCTACCTTAAAATCCTTTATTAATTGCAATATTTTATTTTCTGCTTCAACTAAATCTTGATTATTTTTTGGTTTAGTTGGATAAATAACATCAATTGATAAAACTTTGTTATTAGCATCTACTACAGCTAATTTGCAACCACTTACAAAACCTGGATCTCAACCTAAAATAATTTTATTTTTAATAGGTTTTTGTAATAAAAGTTTTGTTAAATTTTTAGCAAAAATATTTGCACTTGTTTCTTGTGATTTTAATAATAATTCGGAATACACTTGATTTTCAACACTCGGAATCAAAAGTCTTTTAAGTCCGCTTTTAACAGCTTCTTCAATATATTGTTTTCCTTCTCATTCCACTTTTTTAGTGTATTTATTAACTATGAATTCAGTTATAAAATCATTTTTGTATTCAAAAGAATTAGTAATAACTTTCTTTTCTGTAGCTCTATCTATTGCCATTATTTGGTAACTTAAAAGATATTTAATTGGTTTATTAAAACTGTAATAAATTTGATATTTATTTTCTATATCATTTTCTCTATTTTTAAGTTTAGTTACTATTTTGGAATATTTATAAATTAAATCTACTCATTTTTGTCTTATTTCAACATCATTATTTACAATATCAGCAATTATGTCTTTAGCACCTTCAATTACATCTGTAACATTATTAACTTCTTTTTGAGGGTTTATATATTTTTCTGCTTCTTTAGTAAAATTAACTTTTCTATTTAAAGATAATAAAAAGGTTGCAAATCCCTTTAATCCTTTGCTTATAGCAATATTTGCTTTTGTTTTTTTACCTGTTGAGTATGGTTTATAAAGATTTTCTAACTCCACCATTTTTTCGCATTTTAATATACTTTCTTTTAATTGGTCGGTTAAAATTTCTTTTTCAGTTAAGGTTTTTATAATACTTTCTTTTCTTGCTTCAAGTTTTAAATTGTAGTTATATAAATCGTATATTTCTTTTATTTCAACTTCATCTAAACCGTTTGTATAATCTTTACGATATCTAGAAATAAAAGCAATGGTATTTTCCTGTTCAAGAAGTTCAAGAACTCTTTTTATATATTTAGAGTCAATATTTAGTTTTTTTTCTAATTGATTAATAATTTTTTCGTTCATTTTTTCCTTAGTTAAACTCAATTACAAAGTAATGTTTTTTTCCTTTTTTTATTAAAATAAATTTTCCATCAAAAAGGGAAAAATCTATATTTTCGTCTTCGCTCATAATCTTTTTATCATTAAATATTAAAGCTCCCTGTGCAATAAATTCTCTCATTTCCCTTTTAGAATTAAAAATTTTAGTCTCAATCAATAAATCAGAAATAGTCTTATCTTTAGTTTGTAAGAAAAAAGGAATTGAATTTCTTAATTGATTTATATGTTCAATTGTCAATTCTTTAAAATCACCTTTATTAAAGAGAATATTAGTTATTTTAACAGCATTATTTGCTTCAGTTTCGCCATGAATATTTTTTACAACTTCAAAAGCTAAAGTTTTTTGAGCTAATTTGAATGATTTATTTTCATTGTGCTTTTGAATTACTTCTTCAAGTTGTTCCAAACTTAAAAAAGTTAATCATTTTAAAAATTTTTCGACTTCTAAATCATCAGAAGCAAGTAAAAATTGATATAAACTATAAGCAGAAGTTAATTCAGGTTTTAACCATAATGATCCACCACCAGTAGATTTTCCAAATTTTTTATTGTTTTTATCAGTAAGTAAATTTGTAGTTATTCCAAAGGCATTGTTGTTATCTCCAAAAGCTTTTCTAATAACTTCTATCCCTGTTGTGATGTTTCCTCATTGATCAGATCCACCTAATTGTCCTTTAACATTGTAATTTTCATATAAATATTTAAAGTCTCATCCTTGAATTAATTGGTATGAAAATTCTGTAAAACTCAAACCGTTTTCTAATCTATCAGCAACTGAATCTTTTGAAATCATATAATTTATATTTAAATATTTACCAACTGTACTTAAAAAAGTTAGAATATTCATGTTTTGGTAAATTTCTAAATTATCAAAAACTTCTAAATTGAATTTTTTTAACTGATTAATTATTGATTCTTTATTTTTTTTAACTTCATCATCAGATAAAAGAACTCTATCTGATGATCTAAAGGAAGGATCTCCAATCATTCCTGTAGCTCCTCCTACCACCGCTAAGACTTTAACTCCTGCTTTTTGAAATCTTAAAAGGGTACAAATTTGAATATAGTTACCTAAATGTAAGGAAATTGCTGTTGGATCAAAACCAGCATAAATAAATTCATCGTCTTTCATATTAATGAATTTTTCTTCATTAGTAATATCTTTCAAAATACCACGTTTTTTCAAATCATCTACCAATTTTTTTTTCATTTTTCTCCTTTATTAATATTTTACAAAATAAAATAAACTAATATTTTAAAAATATTATATAATATTTTGTATGAAAATCGCAATTATAATAGATTCCGCTACAGGATTAAGTCAGAAAAAAGCAGAAGCAATGGATTTATATTTTTTACCACTTTACATTCAAGTGGATGAAAAAGAATTTGCTGATGGAATAGATTTAGAATCTGGTGAAATTTTAAAATATGTAAATCTTAAATCAAAAGTTTCTACTTCAGCAACTCCATTAGGTCTTGCACATGAACTTGTAGACAAAATTAAAGATAAATACGATAAAATCATTATTTATCCAATTAGTAAAGGTTTATCATCTCAATACTCTAACTTTAAAACTTCATTTAAAAATGAAGAAAAAGTTTATGTTGTTGAATCTAATAAAGTAACTCTTCTATCTATAATTGATATCATTAATTTTAAAAACAATATAAAAAATGGTGTTGATTTCAACTTAGCTGTTGCTAAATTAGAAGAGGATTTTGTTGGAAAATTTTTATTAATTCCTAAATACAATGATGCCTTAGTTAGAGGTGGAAGATTATCTCCTTCTGCTGCTTCAATTGCTAAATTATTAAAAATAGTTCCTGTAATAAAATTAGAAAATGGGATGTTGCAAAAAGAAGGTAAAGGAAGAATTTTTAGAAAAACTTTATTCAATTATTATAAAGAAAATTGAGATAATTTACCTAAAACTAAAGATACTAAAACTGTTATTATTCATTCTGGAAATAGTGAAATAGAAGAAATTAAACAAGAATTTGAAAATTATTCAAATTCTAAAATTGAACTTTTTGATATTCCTAATGTTATCGCTATCCACACTGGTTTAGAAGCTGTTGCTTTTGGAATCATTAATATTAGCGATGAATCATTGGATTTAATTAAAAATATTTTTGCTAAAAAGTAATAAAAAATGAAGTTCGTTGGAAGTGTAATAAATTTTATGTAAAAATTTCTCAAT
>NZ_JBTGVH010000031.1:0-4457 GCF_054343485.1 Mycoplasma sp. 613B
ATCTCTTACTAAAAAGTAAGCAAGAGAAATTTACACAAAATATCTTACACTACCAGTTCGCGTTGCTTCATTTTTCTTTATTTTTCCTTTATTTTAATGTCTTCTTCTTTTTCTTTTTTCTCTGCTGTGAGAAATATTATTAATTTTTTTATCTAAGAATTTTTCTTTTCTTTTTCCATTTTTAGATTCTTTTCTATACTTTTCTTTAATAATAACACTTGGTTCAGGATTTAGTTTAATTTCTCTTTTGTTGTTTTTAGTGTTTGCAATAAATTCAGCTAAAATTATAGCTAATTCTTCTGTATTAAAAGTTTCTAATAATTTATCTTTGATGTTTGTGTATTTTGCATATTTATTTTTTTCTAATATTAGTTCACATTCTTCAAATATTCTTTTTTCTCAAACAGATTTTAATTTTTCATCACTCGGAACAAGGATTTCTTCAATTTCAGAGTTAGTTTCATTTGCAATTCTTTCAATGTGTAAAATCTCATTATGTTTTACAAAAGATAAAGAATATCCGGTTCTACCAGCTCTTCCGGTTCTACCAATTCTATGTGTATAATATTCAATTTCCTGAGGTAAATCAAAATTAACAACTCACTCAACGTGATCTACATCAATCCCTCTTGCCATAACATCTGTTGCAACTAAAATTGAAATATCTTGTTTTCTGAATTTATCCATTACAAAATTTCTTTCTCTTTGTTGCATATCACCTTGAATACCAGATGCTTTAAAACCATATTCTCTTAATGCATCACTAAGTTCATCAACTCTTTTTTTAGTTCTTCCAAATATAACAACTGATTTAGGTTTATATAATTCAAGAAATTTTATTAAGTTATTTAATTTACTTGATTCTTTCATTAAAACATATTCTTGCTTTATTGTAGAACTTGTAGTTAAACCTTGTGAAATAGAAATTACTTTTGCATCAGTTGTAATCATTTCACTTAAATTCTTAGTTTTTTTATCAAATGTTGCTGTAAAAAAGAAATTTTGTCTTTGCTTTGGAATAAAGTTTAAAATTTCTTTAATTTCTTCGTAAAATCCTACTTTTAATAATTCATCAGCCTCATCTAAAGTAAAGGATTTTAAGGCAGAAAAATCTATATTTAACTTAAATTTTTCTCCTTTTAACAAATCAATTAATCTTCCTGGAGTTGAAATAATGATTTGTGGTTTTTCTTTTATTGCTTGTTTTTGTTTATCATATGAAATCCCACCTAAAATTAATGCATTTTTGATTGCAAAATTTTTAGTAAGACTTTCAAATGTTGTATAAATTTGTGTAGCTAATTCTCTTGTTGGAGCTAAAATTAAATGTTGTATACTTTTATTTTTTTCGTCTGTATTTTGAATTATTGGTATAGCAAAAGCTGCAGTTTTACCTGTTCCTGTTTGTGCCTGACCAATAATATCATTTCCCATTAATGCTAATTCTATAACAGCATCCTGTATTGGTGTTGGTTGATCATAACCCATTTCTTCTATTGCTGTTTCTAATTTATTTATTAAATTAAATTTTTTAAATCCCATTTTTTCCCTTTTTATATTATTTTTACAAGTGATTTTAATCACCTAATTTCCTTTATATTTAGTTTTCTATATTCGCCTTTTTTTAATCCAATATGACTGAGTCCAGCAAATTCAATTCTATTTAATGATTGAACTTTTAAATTGAAAATTTCAAATAATTTTTTAACATGGTGATAAGTCCCCACACTTAAAGTTACTAAATAAGATTTAGTATCTACTTGTTTTACTTCTTGTTTTGAATTTATCCCATCAATAAAGACATTATTTCCATTTAAAAAATCTAATTGCTGTTTTGTTAACGGTTCATTCAATCTAACTCTATAAATTCTTAATATATTATATTTTGGATGTAATAATCTTTGAGTTAATTCACCATCATTAGTTAAAAGAATTGTTCCGGTGGTATTATAATCTAATCTTCCAACAGGGAAAATAAACTTATTTTCCTGTATTAAATCAGTAATAACGGTTCTTTTTTGTGGATCATTTAATGAACAAATTACTTTTTCTGGTTTATTCATTATATAGTAAACATTTTCTTGTTTAAAAAGCGGTATACCATCTACCAAAATTTTATCTTTAAAACTTGCTTTATCACCTAAATTTGCAATTTTTCCGTTAATTGTAACTTTTTGTGCTTGAATTAATTCTTCTGCTTTTCGACGTGAAGCAATCCCTGCTTGTGATATGAGTTTTTGAACTCTTTCTATTTTCATAAACAAAATTATATATTATTTTCGCTTTTTATTAAATAAAAAATCAATCCTTGCAAAGGACTGATAATTTATTTTGAAAATATATCTTTGAATTTGTCGGGATATAAATAAGACATTTTTTTAATAATTTCATCAAAAGCAATTGGATTATAAGATAATTCTCTATTTTTTAAAAATGAATATTTTTGTGTATCAAAAATTAAAAAGTTGCTTGCACTTCAATTGCCACCTTGTGCGTCTAAACCAACTACTTTTGCATCACTATCATAGACTCCACTACCTGAAGAACCGCTATATCAGTCATAATCTTGAACTTCACCTCATATAGCTGGTCTTATTGCATTAACACCACCTTGTGATGAATTTGAAAATTTTATAGGATTATTTCCTATTAAATATTCTCTATATCTTAATCCTGGATAACTATCACTATTTCCTAAAGTTTGAACTTTTGGTAATGTAGCCATATAAAAATTCAAATTGTTAAAGGAACTTAAATATAAAGATAAATCTGAAATTTCTAAAGGTTTTAGTTTTTTAAAATTTAAGAAGTGACGTATAGCATTTTTTTCTTTTTCATTTAGTGAACGATTTTTATATTGATAATGATCTAAATCTTGATTTTCAAAAGTAGTAAATATTGGTTTAAAATCAACAATTGCTATAATAGCATCTAAATTATCATAAGTATTTCTATGGACTACTTCTCCATTATTGTTTTTAAAATCACCGTAATAATTTGCTACAGAATTACTAAAATCTAAAAATAAATCAAAAGTTATTCCTTGTTGATCTTGAGGGATTTCAAAATCGAATATATTTCCATCTGGTTGTAATTCAGGATGCTCTTTATTTGTGTAAATAGGGAAATATTTATTTGTTTCTGGATTAGTAGATGGTCTTGCAATATTTGTAGAAGCTATTAATTGCGGGTGTTGAACAGTTATTCTTTCATATCCTTGTAAATTTTTATCGAGTGTTCCTATTCCGGATTTTCTGTTTGTATTTCAAACGTGGAAATTAACAAAAGCATAAAATCTATAATCGTTAGAATTGTCATTTACTTTTGCAAAAATATTTCACGTTCCATCAGCATCGGAATTTAAACTAAACACACGATTTCTTCCTTCTTCAATAGGTTTTACTGTATTTTCGCTGTATAAACGGCGAGAACGGTCGTTAGCATTAGGTGCATCTATTAATATATTTTTTCTAGACTCAGCATTAATTACCTTGTCTTCAGTTTTTAAATCATAAGTATTTTTATATCCTGTTGATGTGCTTAAAATAGAATTATTATCTATTTTTTGTTGTTGATGAAAAGATATTTTCTCATCTTTTTCACTTTCATTTTGTATTCAATTAACAAAAAACTCACTTCGATTTATAAAGGCAGAGCGATTATTTGAGTGATTATGAACTGATAAAATATTATTAAATTTAATTTGATTATTTTTAGTGTCTAAACTTAATTTTAATTTATTATTTTCTAAAGATAGACTAAACTTAATATTACTTTTAATTTTAGAAAAGATCTCTTGTTGAAATTCAGGATTTTCAGATACATAATCAAAAAGAAAATCAACATTTTCTAAAGTTTTATTTTCTTTAATATTTTTTAAAGATACAGGCACTCTAACTCTTGAATGAATATCATTAAACTCATTTGAATCTTTAAATTCTCTTGGATTTAAATCTAGTTCAAAAACAAATCAAAAAAGGACATTTTCTGCAGGAAAATCATTTGGAATAATAATTGAATTTAAATCTTCAATAATATAGGCATTATTTTTATTTTCATTAATTTTAAAAATAGAATCTTTTAAATATTCCCTTGTTTTAAATCAATGTATTTTTTGATTTATATTATTTTTTTGTAACTTAAAATCTGTATTTTTATTTTTTATTTTTCTATTTGGATATCTTTTTTCTAAATTATAAAAATCAAAATTATAATCTAATAAAGTATTAAAGTTTTCTACTGAAAAATTAATATTGGTTTTCTTATCAGTATTTTTTTGACTTTCTAAAAGCAAATCATGCTTTGCAATTTTTAAACCGTTGTTTATTTGTGAATTATTCTCTACTAGGTTTTCATTGTTGATAAATAATTGATTTTTTAATTTTTCTGAATTATTTCAATTAAAATTTAAACAGGGACATAAATTTGGGACACCAAATTTATGTTTTTATTTAAGG
>NZ_JBTGVH010000032.1:0-3214 GCF_054343485.1 Mycoplasma sp. 613B
AAAAGTGACATTTTATATTGGGAATGGGGGGTGACATTTTATTTCTGTTTTAATACTTTTTTTGCCAAAAACTTGCTTTTTTTTTTTTTTTTGTAAAATGGTATTATCATAAACTTAAAAAAGGAAAATATATGAAAAAAGCAAAAATTTTAACATTAAGTACACTAACTGTTTTACCAGTTTCTGCTTTATTTATTGTTTCTTGCCAACAAGCTAAAAGTGATAATAATTCAGAAACCAAACAACCTGCAACCCCAGAACAACCTGTTCCTACAACCCCTACAACTCCTACAACCCCTTCAAATGAAAATCCAAGTGAACCAGGTTCAAACATTCAAACAACCCCTGTAAATAACAATCCAGAAAACCCTGCTCCTGCAAATCCTTCAAAAACAACAAGTTCAAACGAAGAAACAGAAGAACAACCTTCTGATAGCGAATTTGAAGGAAATGAAAATGATTTTGATTATTCTAAAGTAAAAGATATAAAAGCTAATGAACTTTCAAAACAAAAAGAAATTTATAAAAAAGTTCTTGTCTTTTTCTATAAATCACAAGGGGATAATGAAGCAGAAGCACAAAGAAAAGCAAATGAATTTGTTAATGTAACTTCAGATAAAACTAAAGAATTAAAATTAAAATGATATAAATTCATTCGTTCCAAAGAAGTTAGATCTTTTGCTAAAACACTAGCAAAAACTGCTGCTAAGTCCGCAGGAAAAGAAATTGGTAAAATTATTGCAAAAGAACTTATAAAATCAATTAAAGAAATTTCTAGAAAGAAAAGACATTAATTTGAAGTTATTAATAACTTCATTTTTTTATTTCAAAAAATTTGGCACTCTTTTTATTAGACTGCCAAAAAATGTGCTATAATTTGTTTAGAAAAAAATAAAAAGGAGTGATAATATGAATTTTGAATATAAAGAAAACAAAAGCCCTTTAAAAGAATTTGGGAAAAACTTAACTGATTTGGCACTAAAAAATAAATTAGATCCAGTAATTGGAAGAGATGAAGAAATCAGAAGAATAATAACAATTCTTTCAAGAAAAACAAAAAATAATCCCGTTCTTGTTGGAGAACCAGGAGTAGGGAAAACAGCTATTGTTGAAGGTTTGGCAAGACAAATTGTTGAAGGTAATGTACCTGAAAGTTTAAAAAATAAGGAAGTATGAGAAATAGATTTAGCTTCTATAATTGCTGGTGCTTCTTACCAAGGTCAATTTGAAGATAGATTAAAAAAACTAATTAAAGAAATTGAAGATTCTAACGGTGAAATTATTGTTTTTATAGATGAAATTCATCTTTTAATTGGAACAGGAAGAAATGGTAATAACGCTATGGATGCTGCTAACATTATTAAACCAATTATGGCAAGAGGTGGAATAAAATTAATTGGTGCAACCACTCTTGAAGAATATAAAATTTATATCGAAAAGGATGCAGCACTTGAAAGAAGAATGCAAAAAATAGATGTAAGTGAACCTTCAATTGAAAGCACTATAACAATTTTAAGAGGAATTAAAAATAGAATGGAAAATTTCCATCAAATTAAAATTTCCGATGAGTCATTAGTAGCTGCTGCAAATCTTTCTTCAAGATATATTAGTGATAGATTTCTACCAGATAAAGCAATTGACTTAGTAGATGAAGCTAGTGCTACTTTAAAAGTAGAAACTAATTATCAACCTGAAATAATTGAAAAATTAAAACAAGAATTTGCAAAATTGAATATGGAAAAAATTTCTTTAAAAGGTTCAAAAAATGACGAAAACAAAGAAAAAATACAGGAATTAGACGAAAAAATAAAAGATTTAGAATTAGAAATAAAATCAAAAGAAAAAATCTTTAATGAAGAAAAAAACCAAACTTCTAAAATTGCTGAATTAAAAAATTATCTTGATGATTTAAAAAATAATTTTAAAATTTTTCAAAATGAAGGGAAATTTAAAGAAGCATCTGAAATTATCTATAATAAAATTCCAGCAGTGGAAAATCAAATTAAAGAAATAGAAACAAAAATAGAAAATAGCACTAATTCCTTTATAAAAGACGAAGTAACAGCTGAAGATGTTGCAAAAATTGTTTCAAAATGAACTAAAATTCCTGTTGCTAAATTAATTGAAGAAGATAAAGTTAAAGTATTAAATTTAAAAACTGATTTAAAAAATATAATCAAAGGACAAGACGAAGCAATTGAATTAGTTAATGCAGCTATTTTAAGATCAAAAGCAAATATAAATGATCCAGATAAACCAATAGGTTCCTTTATTTTCGTAGGTTCAACTGGAGTTGGAAAAACAGAACTTGCAAGAGCTTTAGCCCTTCTTTTATTTAACTCAGAAAAACAAATGATTAGATTAGATATGTCTGAATATATGGAAAAACACTCTGTATCTAAATTAATTGGTTCTCCTCCAGGTTATATTGGTTATGAAACAGGAGGACAACTAACTGAAAAAATTAGACAAAATCCTTATTCTATAATTTTATTTGATGAAATAGAAAAAGCACATCCTGATGTTATTAATATATTATTACAAATTTTGGACCATGGAACTTTAACAGACTCTAAAGGAAGAAAGGTTAATTTTAAAAATACTATCATTATTATGACAAGCAATATTGCAGCTCTTGAAATTCTAGATAATCCTAAAATTTCAATGGAAACAATTAAAGAAAAATTACTTGAGCATTTTAAGCCAGAATTCTTAAATAGAATTGATGAAATTATTAAATTTAATCCTTTATCAAAAGATGTTCTTAAAAATATTGCTAAACTTGAATTAGATAAATTATTAACTAGAATTAGAGAAAATACAGGATTTTCTATTGTTTATGAAAATGAATTATTAAATTACATTGTTAATAATACAGATGTGTTAAACTTTGGTGCTCGCCCTATTAAATTATTTATTAAAAGAAATATAGAAACATTAATTGCAAATAGTATTATTAATAAAGATATTTCAAAAGAAAATATAAATATTTTAAGTGTTACTAAAAACTCTATTACTTGAAAAAAGGAATAAAAAAATGGCAGAGGTGACAGGACTCGAACCCATAACACACGGGGTTGAAGCCCGTTGTTCTACCATTGAACTACACCTCTACTAACAAAATATATTGTAGCATATTTTCCTTTTTTTGAAAATAAAAAATGCAAATTATTAATCAAAATGTCCCGGGGTATTTACTAATCAAAATGTCCTC
>NZ_JBTGVH010000033.1:0-3101 GCF_054343485.1 Mycoplasma sp. 613B
TGAAATTGATTTGTGTGTTTATTATGGTTATTGCATCTAGTTTTGAAAGATCTAAATTTCATAATGATTTTGTGTGAAAATCATACAAGATTAATTATAACACTTTTTACAAAAATTCCAAATATTTTATATGATTATTTTTTGATAATTGAATTAGAATCACTAAAAATGTTGATTACAATTAAGTTGCTTTATTATTCTACAATATTTTCAAAATTTTTCAAGTAAATTTTTATTTTTTTTCTTAATTTAAATATTTAAATAACATTATTAAAAAATATATTAGAAATTTTAATAATTAAAATCACCAAAAACTATTCTATGTATTAATTAAAAAATTTTTAAATTTATTAGTTGATGTAGAAATGTCTTCAATTAAGTATTTTTTTATTAAATATTATTTTGCTTCAAAGAAACATTTTTCTATTCAATTAAAAAAACCTTTCCATTGAGAAAGGTTACATTGAAGGTTTGAGTACTTAATATTACGCTTAATCTGACGATAAACTCTCCATATGATTATCCGTAAATTTTTAAATTTACTAGTAATTTAACGATTACTAATATTAGTATAACACTATTCTGCTTTTTTTGGAAAAATTTTTATTTTTATATTTTCTTACTAAATTTAACCTTAAATGAAAAAATACAATAATAAGAATTAGGTTATTCATTTATTTAATAATTTTAATTCTTGTTCATTGAGTAAAATTCTAGTAGGTTCATATTTTTTTAATTTGTTTTTTAGATCATTAAGTAAATCATCTGATATATTTGATCTAATTTCAGTTTTCATTCTATCATCATATTTAACTGTAGAAGTAATAAAAATTTTATCTAAATCTATAAGTGTTTAAACAACAAAAGGATTTCTATTTTTTTCCACTCGCTCTTCATGATAATTTTTTATTATTTTCAAGTTAATAATTTCTGCTTTTGATGTTTGACATTTCACAAATTCGTAATTCATTCCTTCTTTTTTAATGCAAATATACATATGAGTTTTTCTTGCTAAATATGAAATTTTACTAGGAAAAGGAATTCTTAATTTAATAACATCCTTAACTTTAATCAACTAGCAACCCTCCATCTTCTTTATCTATTTCTATATATACTGGATTATATAATTCATCACTGTCCGCCAGTTCTTTAAGAATTTCTTTTTGTTTTTCTGTAAGGTTTTGAAAGTCTTGCTTTGAAAAAACAAAATATTTTTCTTTAATGTTAATTACTTCTGAGTTTTTAACTATTTCTAATGGATACATACGATCTATTTTTTTCATTCACTTTTCATCTTCTTGATTAAAATCACTTTCATTTAAAATTATATTTTTTTCTTTATTCAATATTCTATTTTCTTGAACTTTTCATAAATTGAGCTTATGAGTAATATCTGATAAAGTTTTTTCTGTTGATGTTTTCACGATAAAAGAACATTTTAATGCTCTATCATTATTTATTTTATTTTTATTATTTAAATATTCTTTTTCTGCTTCTTTGTTAAAAAGAAGTCTGCTTTTTTTATAATCTCCATAGACATTACTAAATACAGGACCTTTTTGATATCCCTTTAAGGAAGAAAAATCTGCTTTTTCTTGTGCTAATTTACTAAAAATTTCATAAAATAATAAAAATTTTTGTAATTTAAGTGAATTTTTATAAGAATTAATATCATTTTCTTTTAGTCATCCACATAACATTAATTTTCTTTTATTGCTAAAAATTTTGTCCATTTTTCTCCTTTACATAACTTAATTAGATTACATATATGTTTAAAAATTAATTTATTCATTTGTTTAATAATTTTAATTCTTGTTCATTAAGATTAATTATGTTTACTTGAGAAACTTTTAATTGATTTTTTAATTCAATAAATAAATCATTTGATATATTTGATCTAATTTCGGTTTTCATTCTATCATCATATTTAACTGTAGAAGTAATAAAAATTTTATCTAAATCTATAAGTGTTTCTTTTGAAAATGGATTTCTATTTATATTAGAATCTTCAATAGTATAATTTTGTATTAATTTTTTCTTAATAATTATTCATTTGAAAGTTTGACATTTTAAAAATTGATATTTTTCTTCTTGTTTATCTAAACAAATATACATATGTGATACCTTTGCTAAAAAACTATGTTTTGTTGGGAAAGGTATTTTCATTTTTATTACATCTTTAATGTTAATCAAATATAAGACCTCCATCTTCTTCATCTATTTCTACATATACTGGATTATATAATTCGTCGCTATTTGCTACTTCTTCAAGAATTTCTTTTTGCTTTTCTGTGAGATTATGAAAATCTTGCTTTGAAAAAACAAAGTATTTTTCTTTTATATTTAATACTTCTGAATTTTTAATTTGTTCTATTGGAAAAATTCCACTAATTGTTTTAATTAATTTTTGATCTTCATAGTTAAAATCTTTTTCTTCTAAAATAATATTTTTCTCTTTTTTATTTATTAATTCTTCTTTAGTTTTTCATAAATTTAATTCATGTGTAAGTTCTGATAACTCTTGTTCTGTTGATGTTTTAACTATGAAAGAACATTTTAATGCTCTATCATCATTTATTTTATCTTGGTTGTTTTTATATGTTTTCTCTACTATTTTGTTGAAAGTGCTTCTTTCGTTTTTATAATCACCATAGACATTGCTAAACACAGGTCCTTTTTTGTACCCTTTTAAATAAGAAAAGTCAACTTCTTCGTTTTCTATTTTAGAAAGTAATTCATAAAATAGTAAGAATTTTTGAACTCTTAGTGGATTATTATATGAGTTAATATCATTCTCTTTTAATCAACCACATAAAGTTAACTTTCTTTTGTTGCTATAAATTTTGTTCATTTTTTTCCTTTCACCTAATTTGATTATAACACAGTTTTTAAACTCAATTACAATAAATTTTTTTAAAAATTCCTTTATTAATTTATTAATAAAAATTTTGATTATTTTTTGAGATCAGTAAATAAATTATCAAAAATATTGAAATTCTTTTGATTTTGTTTTTTTTGAGTTTATTAGTTAATAGTAAAAATATTTCCCGAGTTTCCCAGTTAATAGCAAAAAAGACAAAATCAACCATTTTTTTGGTTGA
>NZ_JBTGVH010000034.1:0-2968 GCF_054343485.1 Mycoplasma sp. 613B
TTATTTTTATTTCTATAAGAAATTAATAAATTCCCCAAAACTTCCTGTTCTCAAGCGTGAGTAAATTCTTTGAATCTCAAAGAAGGGACTAAATTATTTTTTGTATTATTTGACATTTTTCTCCTTTTATTGTTTATTTAATATTTTTGTAATAAATTCCAGTTTTTCTTTTTGTACATGCATAGTTGAGAGAAATTTCATTGTTTGTATTAAGTTAGGTAAGACTCATTTATAATCTTTATCTAAAAAATTTAAAGATTTGTCATTGTTATTAGAAACAAATAATTCTAAGTCTTCAATTATTGCATGAGTTAAATAACTTTCTGTTTTTACTGTTAAATCAGTTAAATAATTAGCTCATTGAAAAGCAAGATAATTTATTAATTCTTGATAGTTTTTAATTTCATTTAAAGAATCAAGAGTAGTTTGAAATATTGTTTCTTCTAAAGAACTAATATTGTTGTCAAGTCTTCTTAGATAATTTAAATAATCATAAACTTCAGCTATTTTGAATTTAATTTCTTTTTCTGTTTCAGTTTGAGTGCTTGCAGGATTTAAAAGTTTTTTAATTCTTTCTAAATCACTTGTTTTAATTTTACTTGATTTAAATAAAGTTTGACATTCTGGATAAGTAGAAATTTCTAAGAGTAATGAGTTCATTCGCTCTTCTATTTTGTCTCTTAGTTCTTTCATATGAATTAAATCTTCAGCATTTTCATCTGCTTCTACAGAAATAACTAATAAGAAATTAATAAGATCTGATTCTTTTTCTCCTTCTGAAAATTTTCTTATATAACTATCCATTAATCTATCAAAATTCATTTTTCTTTTTTCTTTAAATACAGATATTTCAGGAATAATAAATTCATCTACTGCTTTTTGTAATTCAAACATTAATTTTTCCTTATCTAAAAAAGGAATGTTTTTAATTGAAGCGTTAGCAAATCTATCTATTTCACTTTTAATAATTTCTTCTCAATTTTCTGGAAATTCATCGATTTCAGTGAAAAAAGGAATAAAGTAGTCAACGATTTTTTCTCTAACTTTTTCCATTTTAGTTTCTATTTTTTTAATTATTTTGGACTCTAAAACTAATAATGTTATTTTTTCAGCATTAACTATTTTATAACCTGAATTATTTACTTTAATTGCTATTTGATCTTGTAAACCACTAATTTCATCAAAATATTTTTGTACAGGTCTAAAGTCTTCTACTGTTAGTAAATTATGAATTTTATTAAATTCTTGATTGGAAGAGTTAACATCTTCTTTTGTTATGTATTTAGAAATTTGAAGATCAAAATTATTAGAGGTAATTTCTTGGATAGAAACCTGTTTTGAAAATCCTTTGATTTCTTTTTTATCTTTATAAGTATTTAAAATATTCTCAATGTTATCAGGACTTAATTTGCAAATATCATTGTTTAATTTTACAAATAAATTAGTTGCATTAATCATAAAAATATCTTTATTTATTTTATTCTTTTTAAAGATTAATAAAACATCAGTGTTGGAGGTTCCAGAAAATAATTTATTTTGTAAATAAATAATTGAGTCTAAATGATTTTCAAGCACAAGTTTTTTTCTAATCTCTTTTTCTACTGAAGCACTTGTTAAGATTGATTCTGGTGCTAAAATAACCATAATTCCTTCATCATCTAAATTGTATAAACCTTGTAAAATAAAAGCTCAATCTGCTTTGGTTTTAGGTGGTGTACCATATTCTTTAAAATAAGGGTTGAAATTTTTAGATATTTCTGAATTTCAACTTTTAGAATTAGGAATATGTGATAATACTACATCTGCTTTAGGATTATTTGTTTTATATAAATCATTTGGTGAATAACTGGTAAATGAATCAGCATTTTTGATTTTTCAATTTTTAAAATCAACATTATTAATTATAAAATTCATTCTACTTATGTTGTAATTTCAACTATCAATTTCAATTGCATTATATTGAACTAAATCTGATTCATTTTTATATTTTTCAAAGGTTTTACCTACATTTAACATTAAAGAAGAAGTTCCGGCTGTTGGATCATAAATCTTAAGTTCATCTTTATTTTTAACATCTTCTAAAACTATTTTTGAAACTATAATTGAAGCATCATTAGGTGTATAAAAACCTTCATTTGCATTTTTATTTTCTTCAGAAAATTCACTAATTAAAAATTCAAATATCTCTTTAAAAATAAAATGATCGTTTTGATAATCAATATTTATTAGTTCAACAACAGATATTGCTTCTTCTATTAGCATTTTTAAATCTTTTTTATTTTTTCAGTTTTTTTCAATTTCATTTTTAGAAATATAAAATATATCACTAAATAAATAGGTATATTTATCATTTTTTTTAATATGATTATGAAAGAGTTCAAATCTCTCAAGTATTTTTTCAAAAGTAATATTTGAACTATGACTTGCCATATATTCTTTATATAAAGTACTAAATAAATTATCGTTAAAAATGAAGTAACCAAGTTCATTTTGAACTGTTTTGTAAATGTTTTTAATTTCTTGAAAAGAGTTAAAATATTTAGTTTTTCTGAATAATGATTTATATTTAAAATAAGAATAATCAAAATACTTGAATGCATTTTCATCTATCTTTAAATTTTGTTTCATAAAAACTTCTTGTTTTCTTGAAAGATATTTGTAAAAAGCAAAATATAAGGTTAGATGTTTGAATTTGTAAAAATCAGTTGCTGTTAATTTTCTAAAAATATTTCAATTTTTTATGAAATAATCAATTTGAGTTGTTCAAAAAGATACTGCTTTGATTTTATTTTGTTTTTGTTCCATTTTATACTCCTTTGAATTTTAAAATAAGTTTCTACTATTATAATTATATTTTAAAATTCGTTTTTTATTTATAGTTATAAAAATAAAAAATCTAATTATAAAATTAGATGCTTAATTGTAAGATCAAGTGCACCACTTTAAAGTAAAATTTAAAGTATGGGAC
>NZ_JBTGVH010000035.1:0-2489 GCF_054343485.1 Mycoplasma sp. 613B
ATTAAATTAACACATATTTATAAAAAGTGACATTTTATATCTGTAATTACAAAAATATTCATAAAAATCCAAATTTTTTTTGAAAACTTGAATTTTTTTATTATTTTTTAATAAATTTATCAATTTCTATATTAATTTAGAAAAAATAAATGATTATTTTTGCTTGTTAATCTTATTATTTATTAAGTTTATATTTTCTATTTTTATTTTCTCCAATAGATATTAACTTATTATTTTTAACCATATTTAAAAGTATTTTTCTAACTCTTGAAGATTTAATATTTAAAAGTTTTTCTATATCTTTAGATTTAAATTCTTCTTGTTGTTTTGCAAAATTTAAAACAATAAGTTCCTGATCTAAATTTTTATTTTCTTTATTAGCATCATTTTTAACATTCTTAAGATCTTTATTATGCTTTTTATTTTTTAGTTTATATTTCCTGTTTTTATTTTCTCCAACAGATTCTAATTTATGACTGTTAATCATATTTAAAAGTATTTTTCTAACTCTTGAAGATTTAATATTTAAAAGTTTTTCTATATCTTTAGATTTAAATTCTTCTTGTTGTTTTGCAAAATTTAAAACAATAAGTTCCTGAATTTTATCGCCACTCTGACCATTTATCGCCACTTTATCATTATTTTTATCGCCACTCTGACCATTTATCGCCACTTTATCATTACTTTTATCGCCACTATACCCGTTTATCGCCACTTTATCATCATTTTTATCGCCACTTTGCTCATTTATCGCCACTTTATCATCATTTTTATCGCCACTATACCCGTTTATCGCCACTTTATTTTGTGTATTATAGTTTAAATTTTTTAACACAATAAAGAAAGAACTAGTATTAGAAATAAATTGTGGAATTAATTTTTCGTTGTAATTTTCTTGCTTTTTGTAACTTTCTATAATTTTCTTTAGTCCGCTTCCGCGTCTTTCCATTAAATTAAGTCTGCTGAAGACATCAGCAATAATAGGGTTTCTTCTTTTTGAAGCAATTTGATAAATATTTTGTTCTTGAATTAAAGAACCATCGGACATCCCACCAGGAGAATAAATTTCTAATCTATCATCATAGATATCAATGTGAATTTCTGAACCTTTTTCTGTATAATCCCTGTGAATTAAGGCATTTACAATACTTTCTCTTATAGCGATTTCTGGATAATCTGGATATTCAATTCTACTTACATCAGTTTTCTTTCACATTTTTTTATAATTAGAATTAATGAATTCTTCAGCACTTTGCAGTAAATACAAGATTGAACCTTGAAATTCTTTATCATCTAAGGCTTCAAGGCGACTATTTGCTTTATCTAAACCATTTCATCTAGTTGCAAAAACTCTTGATTGATAGACAAAATTATCATCTGCAAGCAAGGCACCAGCAAATGTTAAATTGCCCTTTTCGTTTATTAATGAAAAAGATAATAAATCACTATCATTTAAATTTTGTCCTGTTTTTTGAAAATAAACAGCTTTTAGTTTGCTAAAAGAAGCATTTTCGCTTTTTATATTACTATCAATACTATCAAAAGTTTTATTGCTTCCTTTTAAAACAAGATTTTTCATTTGTGAATAATTTGCAGAAACACTTTGATTTCCAATTCTTACAAATATTTTTCTATTTCCATTATCTATTATGTAGTAAGGTGTTTCGTTTCCTGGAGAAACTGTCAATATTATAAAATCTTTATTTTCATATTTTTGTATAGTTAGTTCTATATCAGGAATTGGATCTAATTTGGTTTTAATTATTTCACTAATTTTTTCAGAATCTTTTTTAGCATTAACTAAACCCACAAATTGATCATTATCATCAATACCAAAAATGATTTTTCCGCCTTTTGTGTTGGCAAAAGCAACAACAGTTTTTAATCAATTAGTAACTTTTTTTTCTTCTAACATTACTTTTTTTTCACAAAAACTTGTTTCACCAATATATTTTTTCAAATCCATTTCATTTCCTTTTTATTAAATATGTATATTAAAATTATACAATTTTTGTTTTAATAAAGTGGAATAATTTAAGATTTTATAATAAGAATTATTTTGCGTTTATATTTATTCAATTTTATATTGTTTTTCTTAAATAATTCCATAGAAAAGTATATTTTAAATAACTAAAATTATTTAAATTTCTAGCTTCTTTTTTCTTATTTATAGGACCAAGATCTCCATTAATTTCTTTATATCTTTTTGCTATATCTATTAATTCTTCTCTTGTAAAATCATCTCAGGTAATTTGTCTAGGTTTTTTAACTTTTTTGGTACTTGGTTTTCTCTTGGAAGTTCTTTTTGATGATAATTCTAATTTCATACCTAAATTATAATACTTAATGAGTATTTTTTCAATTTTCTATTTAATAAAAACAAGCTTTTGTCCTTTATTATAAGGTGAACAAAAAAACTTAACTTTGGGTTAAGTTGCTTAATTGTAAGATCAAGTGCACCACTTTAAAGTAAAATTTAAAGTATGGGA
>NZ_JBTGVH010000036.1:0-2268 GCF_054343485.1 Mycoplasma sp. 613B
AATTTTACCAGTGATATCACTGGTAAAATGTGTCCCAATAAATTGTCCCACTTTATTCTACTCATTTTTTTGATTTTTGTAATGATTTGATTAGTTCCTTGATTTACTTGTATATCTTCTTCTTTTTGTTCTTCTATTCCTTCTTCATGTTTGTCAATATTGTTAAATGTTAGAAAAGTAAATAATAGACCAAAAAATATAGATAAAATAGCAAACAATTTAGCATTCTCTAATTTTTTAGATTTTAAAGTAGACAGTTCTACACATAATATGAGTTTAAAAATAAAGACAGCATTCCCAATAAGTGTAGCTATTACAAATAGAAGTGAAGCAAAAATTCTATTTATTTTATTTACAGTTCCTATTGTAGAAATGTCAAATAAGTCATATACTGAAGTACCTGAAAATATTTGAATGATACCCGCTGCAATGAAAAATCAAGCAACAGCATCAATGATTAAAGTATTTCTACTTATTCTTTTTACTTTTTGAATTCGATTCATTTAAATCCTTTCTTTTATAATTTGTATATTTAAATTTTACTCTTTTCTAATAAAAAATAAATAACTAGTTTTTTTTATTTTAATAATAATGGTTTACTCTTCAAGTTTTTTGACATAAACAAAACCTAAGATTGTAAACAATAGTCCAAAGAATATTGATAGTATAAAGAATATTAGAATTGTTTGAACTTTGTTCATTTCAAAATTAGATAATTCAACACAAATAATAATTTTGAAAACTAAGGCTGCAAGTCCAGTACCAGATGCTACTACTATAAGCAAAATTGCTAAAATGAATGCAGCGCCAAAACTAGCAATACTTGCTGATTGGTCTGGACGCGCTTCAGATGGTGAATAATAACCAAAAGCACTTACAGCCAAAACACCACCGGCTATAAGAATAATAACACTTATTACAAATAAGGCAAAAGTTACAATTTCTAATATAAGAGCAGTTTTGCTAAAATTTTTTAATTTTTCTAGATTGTTTTTCATAAGTTCCTCCTATATTTATATTTTACTGTTTTTATTTAATAAAAAAGTAAATATTAGTGAATTAATATTAATTTAGATTTAAAAAACTTGTTTATACTAAACACAAACAAGTTTTTTATGATTTAATAGTTACTAGTCTTTGATCATTCTTTTTTGTGTTTTTTCACATATCTATAAGCTAATGCTGTAAATACGAGTCCAAAAAAGATGGATATAATGAAAAATATTCTTGATGTTTTTAGATGACTTGCTTTAAAGTTAGAAAGTTTAGTTGCAGAAATTATTTTGAAAACAAAAGTTGTTATACAAAGTCCTATATAAACAATGAATAATATTATCACAAAAACAAAACCTGCTCTTGCTTTTTGTGCAGTCAGTTCAAAAGATGAATAGTAAGTTGGATCATAAGATAAAGAATTTTTATTAGCATCAGAAACAATACTGTTAATAATTAAAACTATAGTAATAGATATAATTTGAATAACAACAATAGACATTATTTCAAATATTAAAGTTAGTCTGGTTGCGTTTTGTAATTTAAAAAGTTCAAAACCATATTCATAACCTTTTATACATTTTATACATTGACAATCTTTCTTTATTTTTTGAATATTTATTTTTTCTTCTTGTGCGATTTGGTTGGAAAACTCAAAAGATTTAAGTTTTTTGTAACCCATGAAAGTAAATATTATTCCAAAGAAGCTTGATAGTACATAACACAACTTAACATCTGCTAATTTTTTGCTATATAAACTTGGTATCATTCTACTTATCATTATTTTAAAAACCAAAGCAACCAAACCCACAATGAAACTTATTATTATAAATAAACTGAAAGAAAACACTTTTATTATGTCTAAACCATTTTTAAAGAATTCTTCATTTTTTTAACAAGAACTTCAAAAATGTAGTTTATTTGAAAATTTATGATAATATCTGTTGTTATTCAAACTAAAACAAACTAATTATATCCATAATTAAAGTTGTCTTTCCAATTTGTTTTATTTCCTTGATTTTACTAATTTTGTCCCTTTCTTATTATTTTAATTTTATTACTTTTTGCAAAAAAAAAAAAAAAACGAAGCAAAAGATAGAAAATTTTAAGCATTTTTACGCTTTTTGCCTTGGTAATTTAAGTTTATTCAAAATATATCTATTTAGTCACACGTAAATTATTGTTTTATTTAGATAAAACTAATAAATCTTTCTCAAATATTGTAATTACAGATATAAAATGTCACTTTTTATAAATATGTGTTAATTTAATGAT
>NZ_JBTGVH010000037.1:0-1987 GCF_054343485.1 Mycoplasma sp. 613B
TCCCATACTTTAAATTTTACTTTAAAGTGGTGCACTTGATCTTACAATTAAGCATATATTTATTTATAAATATATACATTTTTTATTTTTTTTAATAAAATTCTTGCTATAACTTGCTATTTATGATATAATTTAAATATGAAATTAATGTTATTTAACTCTACGGGACCAAAAAAAGCAACATATAAAAATATTGGTTACTGAGATACAAGCGGAAGTTATAGAAGAAATATTAGATTATTAGCTTTAGGAAATCAAGAAAAGCTACTTAAAAAGAATCCTAATTATGAACAAATTATTAAAAGCATAATAAGTAAATATGACACAACCGTAAATATAGAAAAATTAGAAGCAGAAATAAATTCTGCACTTCTTTTGAGTTCAAATATTACTAAAACTAAAAATTTTAGTGCAGAATTTATTTTAGAATTTATGTATGATTTAAACATTTTTGAAAATTTTAATTTTGGTAAGCACAAAGGGATGAAAGAAATACTTTCTTATCAAATTGCTAATAGAATTTGTCAACCTTCAAGTATTTTTAAATCTTTTATAAATAAGTCTGAATCATATACAGACTTGGATTATTCAAAAAATAGTTTTTATAGAATGCTTGACTTATTAGAAGATAATAAGGAAAATATCTTGAAAAATATATCTAAAAAGTTTGTCAATGAAAACGAAACTATTTTTTTCGATTCAACCACAATTTATTTTGAAAGTTTCAAAAAAGAAGAATTAAGATTACCAGGATATTCAAAAGATGGAAAATTTAAAGAAGATCAAATTGTTTTAGCAATGGCGTGTAATTCAGAAAATATACCTATTTTTTATAAAATTTTTCCTGGAAATACTGCAGATGTAAAAACATTAATTCCTTTTATACAGGAATTTAAGGAAATTTATAAAAATACAAAAATTACAGTTGTTTCAGACAGAGGAATGAGTTCTGCAGAAAATATTAACTTTTTAGAAGAAAATAATATAGACTACATAATTTCAAAAAGAGCAAATATCGAAACAAAAAAATATAAAGAATTTTTATTAAAAGAAGATGATTATGTCGAGATATCAGGAAAGTTTAAATATAAAACTAAAGAAATTTTTGTAGAAAATAAAGAAAATAAAGGGAAAATAAGAAAACAAATTGTCACCTGAAGTAAATCCAGAGCTAAATTAGATAAACTAAATAGAGAGAATGAAATAAATAATTTTATTAAAAATCAAGACAAAAATGGATTTGTTAATGAAAAAAGAATGATAGGATACAAAAAAACCAAATATTTTAAACAATTGAATTCTTCTAAATATGTTTTAGATGAAGAAAAAATTTCAAATGATCAAAAATTTGATGGTTATTATGTATATGAAACTTCTTTAAAGGATTTAGATCCATTAAAAGTTGTAGAAATATACTCAATGCAATGAAAAATAGAAGAAAATTTTAGAACATTAAAAAATAATTTACAAATTAGACCAATGTATGTTTATACAACTAAACACATCCAAGGACATGTATTATTTTCTTTTTTATCATTATGAATTTTGAAAATGTTTTTATTAAAAATAAAAAATTTCTATAAAGATAATGGAATAATACAAAAAATTACAGATGAAAAATTTATTTTAATTTTAAAAAATTTAATTTATATGACAGAAGAAGATAGAAATAGCAATAAATTATTAACTTTTAAAAGATTAGATAACGAATTATCAGTAATGGCTTGAAATTTTTATGATGAATATATAAAATACATAAAATAGCAAGTAAATTTTTAAAAAAGCAAACGAAAAGTGCTGTAAAACAGCACTATTTGTATTTTTTCCCTATTAACTGGGAAACGCAGGAAAATAATTATTTTCATTCAAACTTTAAATGAGATTTAAAGTTATTAAAATAATGATGAAAAAAACTTAAAGTTTATTTAATTGACTAAAGTGGGACAATTTATTGGGACACATTTTACCAGTGATATCACTGGTAAAA
>NZ_JBTGVH010000038.1:0-1206 GCF_054343485.1 Mycoplasma sp. 613B
AACCGGAGATAAATTTGACAAAACACCGGAGATAAATATAGAAACCGGAGATAAAATAATAAAAATTAATAAAAAAGAGAAACAGTATCAATTAATTATTAATTATGCTAAAAACAAAGATTTTTTTAAAACTAATGAAATAGAAAAATTATTAAAAGTGAAATATTCAAGAGCAAATGAAATAATAACTAAAATGATTGAAGAAAAGTTGCTAATAAAAGAAGGTTCTAATAAAAATAGAATTTATAAATTAAATAAGTAGTAGGGAAAGTAGTTCAGGAAAGTGTTGGAAGTGTAAGTGTAAGATATTTTTAAAATTCTCTTACCTGCTTTTTTAGTTTTCCAGTTAAAAATAAAAATAACTGATTGTCCCTTATTTTTGAGAAATTTTAATATTTTTTATAAAAATAGTGAATTTTAATGATAGAATATAATTAAGTGATTTGGACCCGCACCCTCCACCTATACTAGGCACTATAAAAACAATACGGTATAGAACTGAAAATTAGCTTTCCGGTCGGGGATAATGGCTAATTTTTTTATATAGAAAACAGCACAAAAATTGTGCTTTTATTTTATTTTAATTAGAGTTTAGATAAATTTTTCATGAATTCTTGCATTCTTTTTCAGGAACCTTTTTCATTTCTTTACATAATTTCAGGTAAATTATCAATTCCTTCTTCTTTCAATTTCATTATATAATCATTAATAATTTTTGTTCTTTCTTCATTAGTCATTTTTCACCTCTTTATTTATAATTATATAGTTTTTAGATTAATATTTTATAAAAATAAACTAAAAATTTCTGTTTTAAAAGTATAATTAAATTATGAATAAGAAAAATATTCATATTTTCCTTGGGTGAAATATTAAATTCTATGAAACTTATAAAATTAATAATTATTTTAATAATAGTTCTTAAATTATAAGATAGTTTTAAATTATTCATTCAAGGAAAATTAAAAAAAATCTCCAAGTAGCAATTGGAGATTTTTCATATTCATTTTATACTTGAATGAAATATTTTATTCTATGTATAATAATTATAACACTTTTTTTACAATATTTGATAATATTTTATAAAGTAAAAATTTATATATTTTTTATAAATATTTCAAAAAAATGTTATAAAAATATTAATATAGGAAGTATAAGATATTTTGTGTAAATTTCTCTTGATTACTTTTTAATTTCCCAGTTAAAAAC
>NZ_JBTGVH010000039.1:0-520 GCF_054343485.1 Mycoplasma sp. 613B
CATTAAATTAACACATATTTATAAAAAGTGACATTTTATATCTGTAATTACAAAATATTTCATAATTTTTTATAAAGTAAAAATTCAAATATTTTTTCCCGTCTTTCCCAGTTTGACTTAATATTTATGCTAAAAATATTAATATGTTGTTAGATAATGGTTTTAAAGGAGAAATAAACACGAACACAAAAACCTAACATTATTTTATAACGTCTCAGCAAATTGTTGAGATGTTTTTCGGAAGTGTAAGATATTTTGTGTAAATTTCTCTTGATTACTTTTTAATTTCCCAGTTAAAAACAAAAAGTAACCAATTATCCCTTATTTTAGGGATTTTTGTTTTTTTATTTAAGGTTTTTACTTGCTATTTTTAAACAGTTATTTAAACTATTATATACATTTTTTGCATACTCTTTTTTGTTTTGCAATTTCATAATAAACATCTCCAATAATTAATTATTGGAGCCTTAAATGAAATATAAAGTGCACCAGTGTTTTTATAACCTATTTGTATTTTATA